>JAPORH010000194.1 GCA_026710325.1 Litoreibacter sp.
GCACCATCCGAAGATGTCTCGCTGGCTACGCCAAAATACCCAAACTCTGGGAGATCTGGATAAACTGAGGGGTGGTAAGGCGGATGAGTTTGACGCTTGAATCTTGATTTGCAAGCCGTTAGAAGTTGTCCTTGCGGAAACGGATCTCGGTGAAGACCTCTGCGTCTGAAGCTTGCTCCATTCCAAGCTGGGCTCGAATGTTTGCATCGCCAGCACGCAGAAACGGGTTGGTTGCCAACTCGGTAGCAAGATCGGTCGGCACAGTCGGCTTGCCCGCGTCGCGCAAGGACCTAACACGATCGACCTGCGCTTTCAGCGCTTGGTTCTCCGGGTCAACGCTGAGCGTAAATTCTGCATTGGCCAGCGTGTATTCATGTGCGCAGTAAATTGTTGTATCTGGTGGAAGCGCCATGAGCTTTTTCATGCTTTCCCACATCATCGGACCATCGCCTTCGAACAGCCGCCCGCAGCCCATGACGAACAGGGTGTCACCGGTGAATACGATCTTTTCATCTGCAATATAGTAGTTGAGCATATCGAGCGTATGACCCGGAGTATGGATCAGCGTGACCTCGCTGTCCGCAAAATCAAACATTTCGCCTCCCGCCACGGCCCGGTCAACGCCCTTAACCCCATCAGGCCCGGTGACAGTGCACCCTGTCTTGGCCTTCACTTCCGCCAATCCGTCGACATGATCCCAGTGGTGATGCGTGATCCACAGCTCTGACAGGGACCATCCGGTCTCAGCAACGGCTTCTAGAACCGCCCCTGCATCGCCCGCGTCTACGCAGGTTGTGGCGCGGCTTGTCGGATCATGCACCAGCACGCCATAATTGTCCGAATTGTAGCTGAACTGGTGGATTTTCAGGGTCATGCCCCCTCCTTCAATGAGACTGTATTTGCAGACAGTGGCATGAGTTCGGGATGGGGGCAATCGATCCGCCTTGCCCTACCACATACTATCTCTGCCGAACTCAAACCTGCTGTAATTTTTCGCATTCAGAACGGCTTGCGGCAAAAACCTAAAAAAAAATGGTCCACGAGTGTTGAACAATCTCGCGGCACACTTAACACTCAACGCATAACAATCCTGCTCCGACAGGGGCACATCTGGGAGGATCCAATGAATAAATTTTTGACCACCGCTTGCGGTGTAACGCTGTCAATGGCCTTTGTGACGGAGGCCGTCGCGACAGAGTGGAACGTGTCTCTCTGGGGCAAGCGGCGCGCCTTCACCGAACATGTTGAAAAACTCGCGGAGCTCGTGTCGGAAAAAACGGGTGGTGAGTTCACCCTGAACATCTCCTACGGGGGCCTGTCGAAAAACCGCGAAAACCTCGATGGCATTTCTATTGGCGCGTTTGAGATGGCGCAATTTTGTGCGGGTTATCACCGCGACAAAAATCGTGTTGTAACGGTGCTTGAGCTCCCGTTCCTTGGCGTTAGCAATCTTGAAGAAGAAGTTGCGGTATCAAAAGCTGTCTATGCGCACCCGGCAGCAACTGAAGAGATGGCGCAATGGAATGCAAAGCTTTTGATGACCTCGCCTATGCCGCAATACAACATCGTTGGCACCGGTGAGCCGCGCGCAACGCTTGATGACATGAAAGGCATGCGTGTTCGTGCCACAGGCGGTCTTGGCAAAGCCTTTGAAGCCGTCGGGGCTGTTCCAACTTCGGTAACAGCAACTGAAGCTTATCAAGCGATGGAATCTGGCGTTGTCGATACAGTCGCCTTCGCACAGCATGCCCACCTGTCTTTCGGTACGATCAACCAGGCCGACTGGTGGACCGCGAACCTGAACCCTGGCACTGTGAATTGCCCTGTTGTCGTTAACATCGACGCCTATGAAAGCCTCAGCGATGCTGAGCGCGAAGCCCTTGATAGCTCCGTTGATGAGGCGCTGGATCACTACCTCGCCAACTACGGCGAACTTCTCCAGAAGTGGGACGGCGTGCTGGCTGAAAAAGGTGTCCAAAAGGTTGAGATTGATCAAGCCGTTCTGGACGAATTCCGCTCCATTGCAGCAGATCCGGCGCGCGAAGCTTGGATCGCAGACATGGAAAGCCAAGGCCTGCCAGGTCAGGAGCTTTATGATCTCGTGATCAAGACGCTCAACGAGCATCGCGGTAGCTAAGCTGCGTATTCTGCTGCGCCCCTGTTTTTCGGGGGCGCAGATTTCCGACTTTGAAGGGGCACCCTGATGGCTGGTTCCGCCGCTGTGCTGGAGGACTCCAGCCTTTTGTCACGGTTTGACCGTGCGCTTCTCCCGGTAGAAAAAATCACCGCTCTGATTTCCGGCTTGGCCGTGTTTTCGCTGATGTTTTTGGCCGCGTATTCGGTGACGGGACGCAAGTTTTTTGCCTCTCCCATGATGGGCTATGTCGATTACATCGAAGCGGCCATGCCGATCATCGCGATTATGGGGATCTCTTACGTACAGCGGGATGGTTCGCATATCCGGATGGATATGCTGGTCGGTGCGCTAAAAGGGCGTGTCCTTTGGTTTTTCGAGCTCGTCTCGGTTCTGCTGATCCTCGTTCTCATCGTCGCCCTGACCTATGGTGCGTGGGATCATTTTGATCGATCCTTCGATTGTTCCAAACCTCTTTGCAGCCGCGACAGTTCTATCGATGTCGGTATACCGATCTGGCCCAGCAAGCTTGTCGTCCCGATCGCCTTTGGGGTTCTTGTGTTGCGCTTGCTGTTGCAGGTCTGGGGCTACGGGCGCGCGCTTGTCTTAGGATTGGAGAGCCCTGTGGCTGTGCCACTGAATTTGTCGGTTGTCGAACAAGCCCGTCTGGAGGCGGAAAGCTTGGAAGGGTCTGACTGATGGAACCGATCGAGATCGGCCTTTGGGTCTCCGGCGGGATGCTGGTATTTGTTATCCTGGGCATGCGCGTGGCCTTTGCCGCAGGGCTCGCGGGGTTTGTGGGCCTTGTGTGGTTGCGTTGGAACGGGTTCGACTATGATCCGGAGCGGTTCTGGAAAGCTGTAGAGATCAGTGTCAAAATTGCTGGCCTCACCCCGCATTCGAAAGTGTCCGCGCAGGTGCTCAGCCTGATCCCGGTCTTCATTATGATCGGCTATCTTGCCTATCACGCACAGCTGACAACAGCCCTGTTTGAAGCCTGTAAACGCTGGTTTGCCTGGGTTCCAGGTGGGCTAGCCGTTTCGACCGTCTTCGCAACCGCAGGGTTTGCCGCGGTGTCCGGCGCCTCTGTTGCGACCGCCGCCGTCTTCGCACGCATCGCGATTCCGGAGATGCTGAAAGTTGGCTATAACAAGCAATTTGCGGCGGGCGTAGTTGCCGCGGGCGGTACGCTGGCGTCCCTCATACCACCCTCTGCGATCCTTGTGATCTACGCGATCATCGTAGAACAAGACGTGGGCAAGCTGCTGCTTGCAGGGTTCATCCCTGGGGCGTTTTCAGCCATTGTCTACGGCTCTTTGATCGTGGGCCTCGCCGTCATTTTCAAAACCGTCGGCCCGCCTGTCACAGGGTTCACCTGGAAGGAGCGCTTTGCCTCCCTGCCCCCGGCTCTGCCGATTGTGGCCGTGGTCGTGATCATCATTTTCTTCGTCTATAACCCGTTTGGCGATGCCTGGGGGACGCCGACCGAGGGCGGCGCAATCGGGGCATTCATCATCTTTCTGATGGCGCTTTATCGCGGGATGAGATGGGCCAAGCTCAAAGAAGCCCTGCTTGAGACAGCAAAACTCACAGTCATGATCTTTTCGATCATATGGGGCGTGTTGATCTATGTGCGGTTCTTGGGCTTTGCCGAACTTCCTGATGCATTTGCGGCCTGGATTACTTCGCTTGAAATGTCACCCATGCTGATCTTGATCTGCATCCTGTTGGCCTATGCCGTATTGGGCATGTTCATGGACGCGATCGGGATGCTGCTTTTGACGCTACCCGTCGTTTACCCGGCGGTGATGGCCTTGAATGGCGGTGAAAACGTGGCTGCGGCGGATAGCGCCTTTGGGATGTCGGGCACCATGTACGCGATCTGGTTTGGGATATTGGTGGTGAAAATGGCGGAGTTTTGTCTGATCACGCCGCCGATTGGCCTCAACTGCTTTGTGGTGGCCGGTGTGCGCGACGATTTGAACGTTCAGGACGTGTTCAAGGGCGTGACGCCGTTCTTCATCGCGGACGGGGTCACAATTGCCTTGCTGGTCGCTTTCCCCGGCATCGTGTTGTGGCTACCGTCACTCGTGTGACGGCAGCCTCACCAGCTTGAGTATTTTAGGTCAAATGGAGACGGAGCCGAGACGCCCCGTTCTCAAGGCGTGATTTTATAGAGAGAGCTGTTATTGACGGACAGGAACCCGATCGCACCGTCTGGGCCCTCGACCACATCGCGCACGCGGGACGTCTCATTGCTCTCGATCTGCTCGACCTCTCGGATATCGTCGCCTGACAGGCGCGAGATATAGCTGAATTTGAGAGATCCGACGAAGATATCGCCTTCCCATTCAGGCCACAGCTTGCCGGAATAAATCATCATGCCCGACGGCGCCATAGAAGGGTCCCAATAAAACTCCGGCTGTTCCATGTTGGCTTTCCGGGTCCCCTCGCCAATCTTGGCGCCTGAATAATGGGTTCCATAGCTGATCACCGGCCAACCGTAATTTGCGCCAGGCAGCACCTTGTTAACCTCATCCCCGCCGCGCGCGCCATGTTCAACCACCCAAAGGTTGCCATTCAGATCAAGGGCTGCGCCTTGCGGGTTGCGATGGCCGTAAGAATAAATCTCGTGCCGGGCGCCCGGTATGTTTTGAAGCGGATTGTCCGAAGGCACCTCGCCAGTACGGGTCAATCGGATCACCGCGCCATTATGATTGCGCACGTCTTGCGCAGATGGTCTGTCGCCACGGTCTCCGGTCGTCAGGAAAATATGTCCGTCGGCCGCTTCCACGATGCGGGACCCAAAATGTCGACCTTGACCTGGATGAGGTGCCATCTGCCAAAGCGTCTCAAAGCTTTCAAACGCTGTACCAGAGGCGTTCAACCGCCCAACTCCCAGAGCCGTGCCGACGCCGCGTCCGTCTGACGCGACATAGCTCAGAAAGACCTCACGCGTGTCAGCAAAGTCGCGCGGAATCATCACATCCAGCATACCCCCCTGGCCATCCGCCACGACCCGCGGCACCCCAGATAACGAGATGCGAGAGCCATCAGCGCGCAGATGGATTACCGCGCCATCGCGTTCCGTCACCAATATGCCGCCATCAGGCAAATGACCGATGCCCCAAGGTTGATCAAATCCGCTGGCAATTTCAGTGACAGTTAACGAGCCTTGAGAGGTCTCAAGCGCGAAAGCCGGAACTACTAACAACGAGTAGGCAGCGATCGAAAGGGCAACCGGGCGCAGTGTCATTCAATTCTCCAGATTTATGCGTTTTCAAATCATTTAGGGCGGATGCAAAAAACAAAAATAGCTGTAAACGGGACGTGAACAGTGAATTTCACCGCCGAAGTCGGACAGCTTGGCCTTTCCAAGCCATGAGCTTCGAATTAGGTTATCTCGCATTGAAGGCCACTCAAGGTCTAACTGGGAGAGAAACGAATGAAAAAACTGCTACTTGCGACAACCGCAACAGCATTGATGGCGGGTGCGGCTTTCGCCGATGGCCACGCTAAAGAAGTCAAACTCGGCATCATCCTGGGCTTTACTGGCCCGATCGAATCCATCACGCCGATGATGGCAGACGGTGCAGAGCTTGCGATGAAAGAAGTGTCCGATAGCGGCATGCTTCTGGACGGCGCTAAGGTAACCCCAGTGCGCGCGGACTCAACCTGCGTTGATGCTGCCGCCGCAACAGCGGCTGCTGAACGTCTGATCACATCCGACGGTGTCAAAGGTATCATGGGCGCGGATTGCTCAGGCGTGACCGGCGCGATCCTGGCCAATGTTGCGTTGCCAAATGGCGTCGTAATGATCTCGCCATCTGCCACTTCGCCGGGTCTTTCTACGGCCGAGGATGACGGGCTGTTCTTCCGCACCGCACCGTCCGACGCGCGCCAAGGCGTTGTGATGACCGAAGTGCTCATGGAGCAAGGCATCAAATCCGTCGCGGTGACCTACACAAATAATGACTATGGCAAAGGCTTGGCTGACGCGTTCCAAGCGGCGTTCGAGGAAGCCGGTGGCGAAGTCACAATCTCAGCCTCACACGAGGATGGGAAAGCCGACTACTCTGCTGAAGTTGGCGCATTGGCCGCGGCTGGTGGCGACCGTCTCGTTGTCGCAGGTTATGTCGACCAAGGTGGCTCAGGCATCGTGCGGGCAGCGCTCGATACTGGTGCGTTTGACACGTTCCACTTCCCTGACGGGATGATTTCCGCCAAGCTGGTCGAGAATTTCGGTTCAGAGATTGACGGCTCGACTGGTCAGCACCCAGGCACAGACAGCCCAGGTGCCGCGAAGTTTGCCGAAATGGCGGGCGACGCGTTTGATGCCACTTCCCCCTTCTCGCCAGAAAGCTATGACGCTGCTGCGCTGATCATGCTGGCCATGCAGGCCGCAGGCTCCATGGAATCCAGCGACTACAAAGCAAAAGTCATGGAAGTTGCCAACGCCCCGGGCGAGCAAATCTTCCCTGGCGAGCTGGCCAAAGCGTTGGAAATCCTCAAGAACGGTGGCGATATCGACTATGTCGGCGCGTCCGCCGTTGAGCTGATCGGGCCCGGTGAATCCGCAGGTAACTACCGTGAAGTCATGTATGAGGGCGGCGAAGAAAAGACGGCCAAGTACCGTTAAATCTTTGAGCACGTAAACAAGACAGCCCGGGGCCCTGCAGCTCCGGGCTGTTTTTGAAGGGGCAATCACATGATCGAGGTCCAGGACCTGCACAAGCACTTTGGCGGGTTTCATGCCGTGGACGGGTCGTCCTTGCGTATTGAAACAGGCTCCATCACAGGACTTATCGGCCCTAATGGCGCCGGAAAAACAACGCTTTTCAATGTGATCGCTGGCGTTCTTAAGCCAACGTCCGGAAAAGTCTTCATGGACGGGGAAGACATTACCGGGCTGCCGCCGCACACGCTGTTTTCCAAAGGCCTCTTACGCACCTTCCAGATCGCGCATGAGTTTCACTCGATGACGCTGCGCGAGAACTTGATGATGGTGCCGGGCACGCAATCTGGCGAAAAGCTTTGGAACACTTGGTTCGGGCGCAAGCGTATCGCAGATGAGGAACGCGCTCTTCTGGCGAAAGCTGACGAGGTGCTTGAGTTTCTGACCATCGATCATATCCGCGATGAACGCGCCGGTAACATCTCGGGCGGTCAGAAGAAATTGCTGGAACTCGGACGCACCATGATGGTCGACGCCAAGATCGTGTTTCTGGACGAGGTCGGCGCAGGCGTGAACCGCACGCTCTTGAACACCATTGCCGACGCCATCCTGCGGCTCAATAAGGAGCGCGGCTACACGTTCTGCGTAATCGAACATGACATGGATTTCATAGGCCGACTTTGCGACCCGGTCATTTGTATGGCCGAGGGTAAAGTGCTTGCCGAGGGCACTCTGGACGAGATCAAAGCCAACGAGCAGGTGATTGAGGCCTACCTTGGTACCGGCCTGAAGAATAAAGAGAAAACAGCATGAGCGAGCCGGTTCTGATTGGCGACACGATGTCGGGCGGCTATGGTCAAGGCCCTGATATTTTGCACGATTGCACGATCGCGGTAGACAAGGGCGAGATCGCCGTGATCGTCGGTCCGAATGGCGCAGGAAAATCGACGGCGATGAAGGCTGTCTTCGGGATGCTGGATGTGCGTCAAAGAGCGGTCAGGCTTTTTGGAGAGGATATCACCAAGCTCAGCCCGCAAGCCCGAGTTGCAAAGGGCATGGCCTTCGTGCCGCAAACTTCGAACATCTTCACTTCGATGACCGTCGAAGAGAACTTGGAAATGGGTGGTTTTTTGCGCCGTGACGATCTGCAAAAGACGATCGATGAAATCTACGGCCTCTTTCCAATTCTTGGTGAGAAACGCAATCAGGCTGCGGGTGAATTGTCAGGCGGGCAGCGCCAACAGGTTGCTGTGGGGCGCGCATTAATGACACAGCCACAGGTCCTGATGCTTGATGAGCCGACCGCAGGTGTTTCCCCGATCGTGATGGATGAGCTGTTTGACCGGATTATCGAGGTCGCCCGGACCGGCATCTCAATCTTGATGGTCGAGCAAAACGCGCGCCAAGCGCTAGAGATCGCGGACAAAGGCTATGTGCTAGTCCAAGGACGCAACAGATTTACCGATACCGGTCAGGCACTTCTTGCTGATCCAGAGGTTCGAAAATCATTCCTAGGGGGTTAACTAATGAAACAGTATCTTTTTTTCGGCATGTGTCTCATCGCGTCACCTGCATTGGCTGAAACCTGCACCTTCACGCTCGAATGCTACGAAGGCGAAGCTTGCGCCGATACCAGTTACGAGATCGAGATAGACCTCGACAACGCGCAATTGATCACTCCGTCGGGGAACATAGCGGTCAATATTGGTGGCTCGCCGACGCTGAATGTTTTCGCCGGATTCACGCAAAGTGCGTTTCATACCATGACCCGAGCAAAAGAGGGTGAGGCACGCTATTCGGTCCATCTTTTCGACGGCCCGCAGATGGTCAATTACATGGGAAGCTGCAACTGATGGACGTCTTGAACGCCCTCGTGGCATTCGCCAATTTCGTTTTGATCCCGGGGACAGCTTACGGCGCGCAGCTTGCGCTAGGCGCCCTCGGGGTGACTCTGATCTACGGGATCTTGCGGTTTTCCAATTTCGCGCATGGCGACACGATGGCGTTCGGGACCATGTTTGTGATCTTGGTCACATGGGGGTTTCAAAGCGCAGGTATCAGTGCCGGGCCGGTGCCAACGGCGTTGCTTGCCCTGCCCTTCGGCATTGCGGCCTGTGCGCTTTTCCTGCTCGCCACTGACAAAGTTGTTTACAAGTTCTACCGCCGTGAGCGGGTAAAGCCCGTTGTCTTCGTCATGGTCTCCCTCGGGGTGATGTTCGTGATGAACGGGCTGGTACGATTGATCATCGGCCCCGGCGACCAGCGCTTTGCAGATGGCGAGCGGTTCATCATTGCTGTTCGCGATTTCCGGGAAATGACAGGCTTGCGCGAGGGGCTTGCGATCAAGACCACGCAAGGCATTACGGTCATTACAGCTGTGATTGTTGTCGCACTGCTGTTCTGGTTCCTCAACAAAACACGCACCGGCAAGTCGATGCGGGCCTTCTCGGATAACGAGGATCTGGCGCTTCTGTCGGGGATCAATCCGGAGCGGGTGGTGATGTATACATGGCTGATCGTAGCAGCGCTGGCCACGATTGCAGGCACACTTTACGGGCTCGACAAGAGTTTCAAACCCTTTACCTATTTCCAACTTCTTCTTCCCATCTTCGCCGCCGCCATCGTTGGCGGCCTGGGCAATCCATTGGGGGCTATTGCGGGCGGCTTCGTGATCGCTTTCTCCGAAGTGTTGATTACCTATGCCTACAAGAAGGTCTTCGGCTACATCCTACCCGAGGCATTGCAACCCGACGGGCTCGCCCAGCTTCTGAGCACTGATTACAAATTTGCAGTCAGCTTCGTGATCTTGATTGCGGTGCTTTTGTTCAAACCCACGGGGCTGTTTAAGGGGCAATCGGTATGAATATGCGCGCAGTTTTGCTTTTCGCCCTTATGGTGCTGCTGATCCTTTTCACAGGTTTCACGTCGTCTTGGAACTCAGCCCTGTTTATCCTGAATTTTGGGCTGATCTCGGCGGTTATGGCGCTCGGGGTTAACCTTCAGTGGGGCCTTGCAGGGTTGTTTAACGTAGGCATCATGGGCTTCACCGCGCTCGGCGGGCTCGCCGTTGTGCTCACCTCAGTCCCGCCGGTTCCAGAGGCTTGGGAGGCCGGGGGCCTTCGTGTAATTGCAGGCCTCGCACTTGGCTCCCTAACACTGGCTACTGCTATATATACACGCTCTAAAATGGCCATGGGCAATGCCCGCGCAGCAGTGACGCTGTTAATGCTGGGTTTTGGCTTTTTCATTTATCGTTACGTGTTTGACGGTGGCGTCGAAGCGGTCGAGTCCATCAATCCCGCTCAAACTGGTTATCTTGGAGGGCTTGGGCTGCCGGTGATCCTGTCTTGGCCGGTTGGCGGGCTCTTAGCGGCGGGCGCGGCATGGATTATAGGCAAAACCGCGCTTGGCCTGCGCTCCGATTATCTGGCGATTGCGACGCTTGGGATCGCAGAGATCATCATCTTCATTCTCAAGAATGAGGATTGGCTGGCGCGCGGCGTCAAGAACGTCGTGGGCCTGCCGCGCCCTGTCCCCTATGAGATCGACCTGCAGAACAGCGCAAGTTTTGTGGAGCGCGCGACCGGTCTTGGGTTGGACCCGACCACAGCGTCATCGCTCTATGTGAAACTTGGATATTCCTTCCTGTTTGCCGCTGTCCTGATCCTGCTTTTGGTTCTGTCGCAGCTTGCGCTCAGCTCACCTTGGGGGCGTATGATGCGCGCCATCCGCGACAATGAAGTCGCGGCAGAAGCCATGGGCAAAGACGTCACGGCGCGTCACCTGCAGGTCTTCATTCTGGGCTCGGCCATTTGCGGGATCGCAGGCGCGATGCTGACGACTTTGGACGGGCAGCTGACTCCAACCTCCTACCAACCTTTGCGTTTTACCTTTCTCATCTGGGTGATGGTAATCGTCGGCGGGTCTGGCAACAATTACGGGGCGGTCCTGGGTGGCATGCTGGTGGCCTTCCTTTGGGTGCAGGTAGAGGTCTACGGGCTCGCCTTTATGCAGCTCATCACCGCCGGTATGGCCGATGGGTCCGCCTTGAAGGCGCATCTTCTGGACAGCGCCGCGCATATGAGGCTTCTGACCATGGGTGTGATCCTGCTTCTTGTGCTGCGATTTAGCCCAAGGGGCCTGATCCCCGAGAAATGATGGAGTTCTATCCATTCGACTATGAGACCGAGGTCACGATCCGCGATTTCGGCAAGTACCACTATGTCTGCATAAACCTGCCCGCTGAAATGGAGTCAGCCCTGCCCTTCAAAGAATTTCCGCGACTGCGCGTGAAAGGTGAGATGGCGGGTTATGATTTTGAGGGCGCGTGGCAGCCACAAAAAGGAGGGCCGCGCTGGTTGATGGTGCCTAAGGAGATACAGAAAGCAGCCGCGCTTGAGATTGGCGACAAAATCCGCGTCAGTTTTGGACTGGCGGATCAGAATGCTGTTACGGAGCCACTCGAACTTGTCGATGCACTTCGCGAAGCCCCGGAGGTGCGCGAGGTTTGGGATTCACTGACACCGGGTAAGAAACGCGGGTATTGTTTTGCGATCGACAAGGCGAAAGCACCCGCGACCAAGCAGAAACGCATTGCCGAACTGTTTGAGGCACTCGGGTTTTAAGCAAGGGGCTCTGCCCCCGCCCTTCAGGCTCCCCCGGGATATTTTCGAAGCAATGAAGATCAGGCGCGGAGCCGTTTTCCTTCAGCATCAAAAGGTGGTTCGGCCAATACAACGCCGCGATGCGGGCGGCCAAGGATCATGACATCGACCGCATCGCCCGGGTTGACGCCTTTCAAGAAGCCAAGCGCCAATGATTTTCCGACCGTGTAGCCATAGGTGCCCGAACTGACCCGTCCGACGGGTGTACCGTCCGGCAGGAAGATCGGCTCACCGCCGGTGGCGTCTGCCTGGTCGACTTCTTTAACGTCGATGATCTGCAGGGTTTCACGGGGGGCGTTATCCTTGACCGCGAGATAGGCGTCTTTGTTCAGAAAGTCTTTTTCGAGTTTGACAAGTCGGTCGAGCCCAACTTCCTGTGGCCAATATTCAGGCGAGTATTCGCGGCTCCACGATCCATAGCCTTTTTCGACCCGGAGCGACATCAGCGCACGGGACCCGACGGGGCCCGCTCCTACCTCTTTCCCGGCCCCTATGAGGGCTGAATAGAGCCGGGCTTGATCTTCCGTTTTGCAATGGAGCTCCCATCCCAAATCACCAGTGAAGGAGACGCGCAGCGCGACAAGCTCAACGCCTGCAAGTGTGATCTGCTGGCTGCGCATGAAGGGGAAGTCTTCGGTGGCGAGCGAGGCGTTTGTGAGCCTTCGCAGCATGTTCCGCGCTTCAGGACCGGCCACGTTGAAACCGCACATCGCCTCGGTTTGGCTTTCAAACTGAACATTGTCGGGGCGCGCGACCGCATTGAAGAAGCGGAGATGATACCGCTCGGCCATGCCGGAGCCGATGATCAGGAAGTCCTCTTCGCACAGTTTAGTCACAGTGAAATCGCCCGCAATGCCGCCGCGCACACCGATGAGTGGGGTCAGACAGGAGCGGCCTACGGCTTTTGGCATATTATTGGCGAAGACCGCGTTCAGCCAATTTGAAGCACCTTCGCCCGACACCCGATATTTGGCGAAGTTGGAGATATCGATGATACCAGCCGTATTACGCAGCATTTTGCACTCGGCACCGACAGGGTCGAACCAGTTTTGGCGCGTAAAGCCGTTGGTTTCCTTTGTTTCCGGGGCGTCAGCAAACCAGAGCGGATGTTCCCAGCCGTAGTTCAGGCCAAAAACCGCTCCTAACGCGCGCTGCATCTCATAGACGGGACGTGCGCGCGCGGGACGGCCGGCACTGCGCTCCTCATTCGGGAAATGGATAGCGAAACGGTTCGCATATTGATCGCCAACGCGCGCCTTGGTGAATTTTTTGTCGGCCCATGACCCGAAACGCGCGATGTCCCATGGGAACATGTCGAGATGCGGCTCGCCAGTGACGATCCATTCCGCTGTGAGCGAGCCTAGCCCACCAGATTGGGAGAAGCCCGGAATGATGCCGTTACAGCAGAAATACCCTTTGAGTTCTGGTACGGGGCCGAAGAGCGCGTTGCTATCAGGCGACCAGATCATCGGGCCGTTGATGACACGCTTTATCCCGGCAGTCCCTACAGCGGGCACTCGGTCTATGGCGCGCATCATGTTGGGCTCGATGCGTTCCAAATCGTCTGCGAAAAGTTCATGGCCGAAGCCCTGTGGCGTCCCCTCTTCTGCCCAGAAGCGCAGGTCCTTTTCATAGGCACCAACAAGCAACCCCTGCCCCTCTTGGCGCAGATAATATTCACCATCTCGATCCGCGACCGAGGGCAGACGACGGTCCAAGGAGGCGATCTCTTGGATCGTCTCAGTTACGAAATACTGGTGCTCAGTGGGTTGCAGTGGCAGCTCTATCCCTGCGAGCGCGGCAACCTCCCGTCCCCAAAGACCGGCGGCGTTCACCACAACCGGAGTGACGATATCGCCCTTGGGGGTTTTGACGACCCAAGTTCCATCGGATTGCTGATCGGTGGCGGTGACTGGGGTGAAGCGGTAAATCTCCGCACCGTTCTGGCGCGCGCCGGAGGCATAGGCATTTGTCACGCCGGATGGATCGACATTGCCGCCCGAGGGTTCGAACATGATGCATCGGATGCCATCGTAATTGACTAACGGATGCAAGCTTTCGGCCTCTGCCCGGTCGACTTCATAAAATTTGAGCCCGTAATACTTGGCTTTGGCAGCTTGCAGCCGCAGCTGATGTTCTCGGGCTTCCGTTTGCGCCAGATAGAGGGAGCCAGGTTGAAATACACCGCAGCTTTGGCCGGTTTCTTCCTCCAACCGATTGTAGAGATCCATGGTGTAGTTCTGGATACGCGTGATGTTAGAGACATCATGTAGCCCATGGATGTTGGCCGCCGCATGCCAAGTGGAGCCGGAAGTCAGCTCGTCGCGCTCAAGCAGCACCACATCCGTCCAGCCGAGCTTGGTCAGGTGATAAAGGATCGAGCAACCGATAACCCCGCCTCCGATGACAACGGCTTGTGCATGGGTTTTCATCGCGCTTTTCCTCCCTTGGGCGTGGATCAGGCTAACGCTGGCGCGCACCCCAAACCTTCCTCCAAGCCGACAAAAGCTTTCCTCACCGCGACATTGCTGGCAGCATCGCTCAAAAAGGGGAAAGCTGTGACACCAAACCTAAAACAAAAATTGCAAAGCGGGCAGAGGCTGACGATGCATATGTGTACGATCCCATCACCCGCGATCCCGCAGGCCATGGCGGCGGCAGGGGCCGATAGCATCTTCGTCGATTTGGAGCATGGCGCCGTCGATTACGAATCCGCACATGCGATGATCGCAGCGACCCAAGGGACCGGTTGTGCGCCTTGCGTGCGGATCACCGAGAACACGCCGGCCCAAACCAAACGCGCTTTAGACCTTGGTGCGGAAGGGATCATCTTCCCGCTCATTCGAACCGCCGCCGACGCTCGTTCTGCGGTCGCTGCCTTGCGCTATCCGCCGAATGGGACAAGGGGGTTCGGTCCTTTTCTGGCACAAGCTCGGTGGCAGACGGGTTTGATGAATTACCGCGAGGAAATGGAGCCGCATCTGTGCTGTATCCTATTGGTCGAAACTGCAGATGCGGTGGAGAATATTGACGCAATATGTGCTGTGGAAGGGATCGACCTTTTGGTCCCTGCCCCGTTCGATCTATCGACCGATTTGGGTATCTCTGGCCAGTTCGATCACCCGGATTTCAAAGCGGCTGTTGCGAAAGTGGACGCGGCGGCCAAGAAAGCTGGGCTGCCATTGGCCGGAATTGCGCTTCAAAAACAACAAGCAGAGGCCCTGAAGGTTCGCGACGTGCAGGTCTATGTTGGTGTCGATGTCCTTTGGCTGCAAGAGATGGTTGCCGAGGCGCAAGGCTGGATTTAGCCCGCGACAAAATGGGTCGCTTTTTGACTTGCCAGATGGCTGTGCTCAGGTGAATTTTAGGGCAGCCAAAAGGGAAGTATACAAATGAATACCACTACCAGGGTGGCCGTCATTGGCGGCGGCGTTGTCGGTTGCTCTGTGCTCTACCATCTCACGAAACTCGGCTGGTCGGATGTGATGCTGATCGAAAGATCAGAGCTCACCTCTGGATCGACCTGGCACGCAGCCGGCGGGTTTCACACCCTGAATGGCGACACCAATATGGCCGCGCTGCAGGGCTACACGATCCGTCTTTACAAAGAGCTTGAAGCGATCACCGGCATGTCTTGTGGGCTGCATCATGTGGGCGGCGTCACACTTGCAGACAATCAGGATCGGTTTGACATGCTCGTGGCAGAACGTGCCAAGCATCGCTATATGGGGTTGGAGACGGAGATCCTTGGGCCCGAAGAGATCGCAAAGGTCGCGCCGATCACCAATATAGATGGCATCGTCGGCGGGCTCTATGACCCGCTGGACGGACACTTGGACCCTTCTGGCACCACACATGCTTACGCCAAGGCCGCGCGTTTAGCCGGGGCCACGATCGAGACGCATTGCATGGTGCGAGAGACCAACCAGCGTGCCGATGGAACCTGGGATGTGGTAACCGATAAGGGCACGATTCATGCTGAACATGTCGTAAACGCGGGCGGGCTTTGGGCGCGTGAAGTGGGCGCAATGGCGGGGCTATATCTTCCGCTGCATCCTATGGAGCACCAGTACCTGGTGACGGAGGAAACAACGGAAATATACGAACGTGACACCGAGCACCCGCATGTCATGGACCCCGCCGGCGAGAGCTACTTGCGACAGGAAGGTCGAGGCTTATGCATTGGCTTCTATGAGCAACCTTGCCAGCCTTGGGCCGTCGACGGCACGCCGTGGGAGTTCGGGCATGAGCTTTTGCCTGATAACCTCGACAAGATCGAAGACTCGGTTGCCTTCGCCTATAAACGTTTCCCGGTGCTCGAACGTGCGGGCGTGAAATCGGTCATTCACGGGCCCTTCACCTTCGCGCCGGACGGCAACCCGCTTGTCGGCCCTGTGCCCGGGCTGCGCAATTATTGGTCGGCCTGTGGCGTCATGGCCGGGTTCAGCCAGGGCGGCGGCGTCGGGTTGATGCTGGCGCAATGGATGATCGAAGGCGAATGCGAGCGCGACACATTCGCGATGGACATAGCCCGCTACGGCGATTGGATCAGCCCAGGCTACACACGTCCAAAAGTCATCGAGAATTACCAACGACGCTTTTCGATCAGCTATCCGAATGAGGAATTGCCCGCCGCGCGGCCTCACGCAACGACGCCTATGTATGATATCTTCACCGAGATGGGCGCTGTTTGGGGCCATCAATACGGGTTGGAGGTCGCCAACTACTTTGCGCGGGACGGTGAGCCTCAATTTGAAGAACCATCTTTCCGCCGCTCAAACGCATTTGGTGCGATAGGCCGGGAAGTGCGCGCCGTGCGAGAAGCCGCAGGTATCAATGAGGTTCAAAACTTCGGCAAATACCGCGTGACAGGGCCACAAGCACGCGACTGGCTTGACGTCATCATGGCTGGACGTGTGCCGAAAATGGGTCGCTTGTCGCTTACGCCGATGCTTTCTCGAAAAGGGCGATTGATCGGGGACTTCACGATCTCTTGCCTTGGGGAGGAAGAATTTCAACTGACCGCCAGCTACGGCTCTCAAGCCTATCACATGCGCTGGTTTGAACAGAATACTGACAGCGGCGTGACTGTCGACAATATCTCCGACCGATTGACCGGGTTTCAGGTCGCAGGGCCTCGCGCGCGCGACATTTTGCAAGCCGCGACGCGTGATGATCTGTCGACAATGAAGTTTATGGATGTGCGCCGGATGGTGGTCGGACAGGTTGCATGTATCGTACAGCGCGTCAGCTATACCGGCGATCTGGGCTATGAGGTCTATTGTGACCCGATGCATCAGCGCGCGCTTTGGTCCGCGCTTTGGCATGCCGGTGAACCGCACGGTATGACACCTTTCGGGATGCGCGCGATGATGAGCCTAAGGCTCGATAAGTTCTTTGGCTCCTGGCTGTCAGAGTTTTCGCCAGATTATACGGCGGCTGAGACAGGAATGGATCGGTTCATTGCATTCTCAAAAGAAGCACCCTTTATCGGGCGCGCCTCGGCTGAGGCAGAGCAAAAGGCGCCCCCGGCGCGCAAACTTTGCGCATTTGTCGTTGAAGCGGATGATGCGGAAGTCACTGCGTATGAACCGATTTTTATTGATGACGAGGTTGTCGGGTTCTGCACGTCAGGAGGTTACTCCCACCACTTGGGTCTTTCCATCGCACAAGGGTTTGTGCCGCGCGACCTCGCAGAGCCGGGCCTTGAGGTGGAGATAGAAATCCTCGGCCAGCTACGAAAGGCACGATTGGTGACTGAGCCATTGTTTGACGCAGATGGTTTACGTATGCGTGGCTAGCAAGGTTTTGCGGCCGCGGTGGCGGGGGCTCTGCCACCAGCCAGCTCAACAATGTATTGGTCTAGAGCAGCCCTTCAGCAGCAGCAATAGCCGCCTCGGCATTAGACGCGTCAGCGCCACCGCCTTGCGCCATATCGAGGCGTCCGCCGCCACCCTTTCCGCCGAGTTCCACAACAGCCGCTTTGACCAGATCGACAGCTGACAGCTTACCTGTCAGATCAGCGGTGACCCCGGCTGCAACAGCGGCTTTGCCACCCGTATCTGCGATCAGAAGAACCGCGCCGGATCCCATCCGTGCTTTATGTTCGTCGATCAAAGCGGGCAGATCTTTGCCGCTGACACCTTGAAGCGCCTGCGCAAAGAATGTGACCCCGTTGATCTGCTTATCCGTAACTTCTGCCGCACCGCCGCCCATAGCGACCTCCCGGCGAAGCTGCGCCACTTCGTTTTGAAGCGCTTTGCGTTCGTCCTGAAGGGATTTAACACGATCAGCGACATCTTCTGGGCGTGCTTTCAAAGCAAGGGCCACCTCGGCCAAGCGTCGATCTTGGGCGCGAAGATACTCCATCGCGGCCTGGCCGGTCAGAGCTTCAATCCGGCGCACACCAGAGGAGGACGCGCTGTCGCCAAGTGTGACAAAGGCACCGATATCACCCGTTTGGCGCACATGCGTTCCGCCGCATAGCTCCAAGGAGTAAGTCGTTCCATCGGCACCTTTGCACGTGTCGGCTTGCCCCATGGAAACCACGCGGACTTCATCACCGTATTTCTCCCCAAACAACGCCTGTGCACCGATGGCACGGGCATCATCTGGCGTCATTATCCGAGTTTCGACCGCTGTGTTCTGGCGGATATAGCTGTTCACTTCGGCTTCGACTTGTGACAGCTCGGCCAGGCTGAGTGCATTGTTGTGGCTAAAGTCAAAGCGCAACCGATCTGGCGCATTGAGCGAGCCGCGTTGCGCGACATGTTCGCCAAGCGCATTGCGCAGCGCTTCATGCAATAGATGCGTTGCCGAGTGGTTCGCACGGATCGTGGCGCGGCGGTCGTGATCAACCAACATTTCCACGCCATCGCCTTTGCTCAAACTGCCCTGTGTCACATCCGCGAAATGAATGAAGACATCGGCAACTTTCCGAGTGTCCGTCACACGGGCAATGGTCTCACCCGAATTCAAAGTTCCGGTGTCACCGACCTGACCGCCACTTTCTGCATAAAATGGCGTTTGGTTGGTCACGATTTGAACTGTATCGCCAGGTTTGGCACGCTCAATCATTGCACCGTCTTTGACGATGGCCACGATCTGCCCTTCGGCAACTTCAGTGTCATAACCGAGGAAATCGGTCGCGCCATGCGCATCGGCCACGTCAAACCATATGCTTGCGTCTGCCGCCTCGCCCGATCCGGACCATGAAGCACGCGCTTTGGCCTTTTGCTCTTCCATAGCTGCGTCAAAGCCAACCACGTCAACTTCACGGCCTTTTTCGCGCAAAGCGTCTTGCGTCAGATCGAGCGGGAAGCCGAACGTGTCATAGAGCTTGAAAGCTGCTGCCCCAGGTAGCGCTTCACCTTCCTGCAAAGTGCCAAGTTCATCATCCAAAAGCTTCAAGCCGCGATCCAGCGTTTCGCGGAAACGCGTCTCTTCGGCGCGCAACGTTTCCTCGATCATCGGTTGTGCCTGGCGCAATTCTGGGTAGGCCGCGCCCATCTGGGTCACCAGCTCTGGGACCAAACGGTGCATCACCGGATCCTTCGCCCCGAGTAGGTGAGCGTGCCGCATCGCGCGACGCATGATCCGGCGCAGGACATAGCCGCGACCATCCTTCGACGGAAGGACCCCATCTGAAATCAGGAAAGAAGTCGAACGCAGGTGGTCTGCGATAACTCGGTGATGGACATTCTGATCGCCATAAGGGTCGACACCCGTCGCGTTGGCCGAGGCTTCGATCAGCGCTTTAAAGAGGTCTGTGTCGTAATTGTCATGGCTGCCTTGCATAAGCGCCGCGATGCGCTCCAGCCCCATGCCTGTGTCGATTGATTGCATATCAAGCGCACGCATAGAGCCGTCCTCGAACTGCTCGTTCTGCATGAACACGATATTCCAGATCTCGATAAACCGGTCGCCATCTTCCTCAGGCGAACCCGGCGGGCCACCAAAGATGTGATCGCCATGATCGTAGAATATCTCAGTGCACGGACCGCATGGCCCTGTCGGCCCCATTTGCCAGAAATTGTCCGAGGTTGCGATACGGATAATCCGATCCTCAGGCACACCTAATTTCTTCCAGATCTCGAATGCCTCGTCATCGGTGTGATAGACCGTGACGGAAAGCCTGTCCTTGTCGATACCGAAATCCTGCGTGATCAGGTTCCAGGCAAAGGGAATGGCTTCTTCCTTGAAGTAATCGCCAAAGCTGAAATTGCCCAGCATCTCGAAAAACGTGTGATGGCGCGCGGTGTAGCCCACATTGTCGAGGTCATTATGCTTGCCACCAGCGCGCACGCATTTTTGCGAGGTGGTCGCCCGCGTGTAGTCGCGCGTTTCTACCCCAGTGAACAGGTTCTTGAACTGAACCATCCCGGAATTGGTGAACATCAAGGTCGGGTCGTTGCGCGGCACCAACGGGCTGGAAGGCTGGACCGAATGGCCGTTCTTCTCAAAATAGCTCAGGAAGGTGGACCGAATGTCGTTCAGGCTGGTCATGGGCGGCGTCCGATATGGGCAAACTACTGGTTTCAGACGGTTTAGCCCTGCGGTTTCGGACTGTCCACAGCCCGCGCGCGCAAACGAGAAAAGGGCGACCCCAGCAGCCGCCCTTTTCCCGAGATATTCTCGACCTGTCTGGAGCAGATCGGGGGCTTTCAGGAGTGCCCGTCTCCGGCCGCATTATTCGGCAGGCGCATCCGCGTCGTCATCGAGCACGTCGATATCAGGGTCATTTTCCGGCATATCGAAGTCCAACCCGTGGGCCGCTCGGATTTTATCCTCGATTTCGAGCGCAGTGCGCTTGTTTTCCTTGAGGAAGGTTTTGGCATTCTCACGCCCCTGCCCGATCCGTTCATCGCCGTAACTGAACCAAGCGCCAGATTTATCGACCACACCAGCTTTGACGCCCAGATCAAGCAATTCGCCCATCTTGGAGATCCCTTCGCCATACATGATGTCGAACTCAACCTGCTTGAAGGGCGGCGCTACTTTGTTTTTCACAACCTTGACGCGTGTGGCGTTGCCCACCACTTCGTCGCGATCCTTGATGGCACCGATCCGGCGGATGTCGAGGCGCACGGAGGAATAGAATTTCAACGCATTGCCGCCTGTCGTCGTCTCCGGCGAGCCGAACATAACGCCGATTTTCATCCTGATTTGGTTGATGAAGATGACCATGCAGTTGGAGCGGGCAATAGAGCCGGTCAGCTTACGCATCGCTTGGCTCATCAGGCGCGCATGAACGCCGACGCTGGAATCGCCCATATCGCCCTCAAGCTCAGATTTTGGTGTGAGTGCTGCAACAGAATCGACGATCACCATATTCACTGCGCCGGAACGCACGAGGGTATCTGTGATCTCAAGCGCTTGTTCACCAGTATCAGGCTGAGAGATCAGCAATTCATCCAAATCAACGCCAAGCTTGCGCGCATATTGTGGGTCAAGTGCGTGCTCCGCGTCGACAAAGGCGCACACGCCACCCTTTTTCTGTTCTTCCGCCACGCAATGAAGCGTCAGGGTCGTTTTGCCTGAACTTTCAGGCCCGTAAATCTCAACAATTCGACCCTTTGGCAGGCCACCAATGCCGAGCGCAATATCAAGGCCCAAAGAGCCGGTCGATGTTGCCTCGATCTCTTGTATAGCGTTGCCGTCGCCCAACTTCATGATCGAGCCTTTGCCGAATTGCCGCTCAATCTGTGCCAGCGCCGAGTCCAACGCCTTTTGTTTGTTCGTGTCGTTCTTGCTGCTCATGCTCAAAAGATCTGCTGTTGCCATTGTTCCAACCCTTATTTCATGCCCTTATAGCAAGGACAATCGCTGCGTTTGTTCTCATCTTGTTCTCGCACTTATGAGATCAAAAAGAGAACATTTCAAGTAAAATGTGACGCATAGTGTTTGGCATCGAGGTTAAAGGCGGGTTGAAAATTTATGCGCAATTTTAGCCCACATTCCCCAAGTAATCCGCTGATTTTGCTGTCCCTTTTATAATATTTCCTATATAAATCGTGTTGTTGAAGGCTGTGAGGGCACGTTTCATGGAACACCCAGA
>JAPORH010000206.1 GCA_026710325.1 Litoreibacter sp.
AAGCTTCAATTCGAATCCTTTTCGCTCCTCGTTTCAAGTAGCGTCGTGTACTATGAACTCTTCCACAAGTTGATGCGGGCAGCGTTAGGACAGAAATGGCATTTGAGGCCGTTGAGGAAGCGGTCATCTCGCTTTCGCCATTCAAACAATCAGAAGCCGGAACAATCCGCTATGACTACGCGCAACCTGTGAGCGTTTCGTCAAACGGTGGGCTCTTGGCGCTCTCATTGGACGAGCTGCTTTTGAATGCAGAAGTCGTCAACCGCGCAGCGCCGCGCTTTGATTTGACCGCTTTTTCGCTGGCAAGACTCAAAAGCACACTAGATGAACCGATCTTGCCCGGTGAGGTCGCGTTGTCGCGTGACGGTGTTTATATCGGGCAGTCTCAGTTGCCGTTGATCCCAGCCGGTGGAACGGCGGAAGTTGCCTTCGGGTCGGTCGAGGGAATCCGTTTGAGCTATCAGCTGCTCGAAAACAACACAGGCGACCGCGGGATCCTGACCAGCGCGAGCACTCGAAATCAGGAGATGGAGTTTTCCGTCGAAAACCTAACGGGAGAGACCACGAGCGTGGAAGCGCTTTTTGCGCTCCCTTTCTCCGAACAGGAAGACCTTGAAGTCGGTGCTGCCGCACGTCCCGCGCCCGATTTGACTTCAGTTGATGACAAACGTGGTGTCGGTCAATGGAATCTGGAACTCGGTCCGGGCCAGAAAACGACCGTACGCATCAGCATCGGGATGACGTGGCCCGAAGGGTTTGAACTGTTCTGGCGGCCCTGATGAACGCTAGAAACTGAACTCGTCGAAGCCCCCATCTGTTGAGCCGTCGTTTCGATCCTGCTCTGACAGATGTTCGATCAGGTCGCGTTCCAATACAGAATTGGCGGAAGGGTCTGAGTTCAACGAACCTGTTTGAATGAAACCGGGGTCGGCCAATGTTGCGTCAAATTCCTGCAAGAACGTAAAACTATCAGTATCCGCTGCGTCAAACTCAAACAGTTTCAAAAGAACACCGTGGACGCTCACACCTGGGATTTGATCGAGCTGGATCTCGATCTCACCAGCAGTTTCGCGCGTATCGACGAGCGAGAAACGCGAAGCCCCGAGAAAAGCATTTGCCTGCGCGGGTGAGCTGATAGGCGGCAACGGATCTTGATCTATGGCGAAGAGCTGATCACACCAGCCACCTTCCGATTTGAACGACAAGTTCAAGACACGTGATATGTAATTTCCGCCTTGCATGCCCCAGGACAGGTCAAACAGCTCAATACGGTCCGGCAGTTGTCCATCGTTTAAATGCGTTCCGTTGAGCAGCAGGTTGTAGTCGGCCAAAGCGACTTCTGCATTGCCTGGGCTGTCCTCAGTATATGTGCAGGCGAGAGTCGACATCCCGAGCGGTGAGACGATCTGGATTTGCGAAACCTGCACATCTTCCACAATATGAGCAGAGTTCGAGCGTAGTTGATACCCGTTCACTGAAAACGTCGCCATGGACTTACCCTTTAACCAACGGCGACTGTGTTAGTGTATCAACCCTTTATGCTCCCTTAAGTGCGGACTGCATGGCTTTGTATTTCGAAACCAAATCGTTTCAAATTTGCACGGAATTTTCTCTACGTTTCGTTGTGTCGCAGCTGCCTAAGATTTTGTTTTAATTGGACGAGTTATTTCCTTGGGGCGAAAGAATTTCTTTAAGCTGGTGGATCATTAAAGCCGCTGAAAGGCGCGCATGGGGCGCGGAATGGGATAAGCGTGGGACAATTGTCAGAACTGTCCGTGACGGAGACGGTGCGGGTCGACGGTGACCGCCTGGTCGAGCTGTGGGTGCGTATGGGGCAAGATCGCGCGGAAGAGGTAATTACTCTGTCCGTAGACAACCTTTGGCGTGGCCTGGCTGCACTTACGCATGCGCGGGAGAACGGGCGTTTCGACTTGATGGCAGAGCAGGCCAAGGGAATGTCGCAAATCGCTGACAATCTGGGCTTGTGGCTTTTCGCGAAAGTTGCGCGCGACGTGGAGGCTTGCGCGCGCCGTGAGGACGGACCCGCCCTCGCAAGCTGTTTGAACCGCTTGCAACGGGTCTCAGACCAATCCATCAGCACAGTATGGGATTTGTGTGACATGACCAGCTAAGCCTGCATGACAGTGCTTGCGCCTCTCCGGGTCCCGGCTAGGCTGCACCTGACATAAGATCAGGAGCAATGATGCTGCGTTTCGCCAACCCAAGTCCCGATGCTACACCACTTTTCATTCTGGAACCCGACCAATTGGAAGCATGGACCGGCTCCCAACCCGACAGCTTCGGAACGTGGATGCGCGCCGCTGGGTTCGAGGGGAAACCGGGCCAAACCTGCCTCGTTCCTGACACGCAAGGTGAGGTCGCCTGCGCTTTGGTCGGGGTCGGTCATGCGCAGGCTCAGGCGCGCAGTCGCTTTCAGCTTGCAACAGCGGCCGCAAAACTGCCCCAAGGGACTTATGCAATTGCAAGCGCGCATAGCCATGATGAGCTGCGCGAGCACGCGCTCGGCTGGCTTTTGTCACGCTACAGCTTCGAGCGGTACAAGGCGTCTCCCCCGCATAAAGCCCAATTGGTCTGCCCGGAGGGCGTTGATGCAGCGTCGTTAGAACAGATCGTTGCCGGCGAAGCATTGACCCGCGATCTGATCAACACGCCTGCAAGTGACATGGGGCCGGAGGCTTTGGAGGCGGCGGCGCGCGACCTCGCGACGCAACATGGTGCAAGCTGCCGGGTGACGGTTGGCGACGAGTTGCTTGCCCAGAACTTCCCGATGGTCCACGCGGTCGGTCGCGCATCTGCGCAAAAGCCCCGACTGATCGACCTCACTTGGGGCGATGAAGGTCCTGCTCTCACGCTCATTGGCAAAGGTGTGTGCTTCGACACTGGTGGGCTCAACATCAAGCCCGCAGGTTCAATGGGGTTGATGAAAAAAGATATGGGCGGGTCCGCTGCCGTCTTGGGACTGGCTCACATGATCATGGCAGCCGGTTTAAAGCTGCGGCTTCGGGTGCTGATCCCAGCGGTCGAAAACGCGATCGATGGCTCGGCTTTTCGCCCGCAGGATATCCTGACGTCGCGCAAGGGGCTGACGGTCGAGATCAACAACACGGATGCTGAAGGACGCCTCGTTTTGGCCGATGCTTTGGCGCTGGCGGATGAGACGCCGCCTGATTTGATGATCTGCATGGCGACGCTCACTGGGGCAGCGCGCGTCGCCGTCGGCCCTGATCTGGCACCATTTTACACTGATGACGACACGCTCGCCCAAGCGATTGCGAAGGGCGCCTCAACCGCGCGCGACCCGGTCTGGCGTATGCCGTTCCACAACCCGTATGAGGCGATGATTGAGCCGGGTATTGCCGATCTCGACAATGCGCCGAAAGGCGGGTTTGCGGGAAGTATCACTGCGGCCCTGTTCCTGCGGCGTTTCGTCGAGCAAACACCGCGCTTCGTACATTTCGACATCTATGGCTGGCAGCCTGTTGCCGCGCCAGCCCGGCCCAAAGGCGGCGTCGGGCAAGCGACACGCGCGCTGTTTGACGCTTTGCCGGAGATTTTGGAGCTTTGAGCGATCCACGCCTTACCCCAGCCAATGGGCGCGTTGCGGCCTCCTACTTGAAGGGGAAGGTCGACTCGCAAAACTTTGTTGATGGCGAGATCAATCAGTGCCGGGTTGCGGCAGCTGATATCTTGGGAAAACCAAACGGGCGTCGTACGTCGCAGCTGCTTTATGGTGACCTTTTTCTCGCGCTCGAGATGCGGGATGGACATGTGTTTGGTCAGTCCGTCCATGATGGCTATTGTGGTTATGTGCGCTCCGATCTTCTTGGGCAGGCCGAGGATACGACCCATTGGGTGTCGGTGCCACAAACGCATCTTTACCCAGGGCCCAATGTAAAACTGATGACGCAGGGCGCCTTGTATTTCGGGTCTGAAGTATCTGTCGCCGAGGTCACAGGTGCTTGGACCAAGCTGAGCAATGGTGCCTACGTGCCCAGCTCCCACCTATTGCCTTTGACGGCTCGGTGGGATGATCCTGTCGGTGTGGCCGATTTGTTTTTGGGTACGCCCTATCTTTGGGGCGGTGGGTCGCGTTACGGGATCGATTGCTCTGGTTTGGTGCAACTGGCGTGGCGCGTTTGCGGCCTGGACTGTCCACGTGACAGCGACATGCAGGAAGCCGAGCTCGGCAAGCTCTTGCCGGAGGGGGCGCCGGTAGAACGTGGTGATCTTGTTTTCTGGAAAGGCCATGTTGGATTGGTTGCGGGCCAGAACCGGCTGTTGCATGCCAATGCACATCACATGGCAGTGGCTTATGAGCCGCTGGATGAGGCCATTTTGCGTATTGCGGATGCGGGCGGCGGGCCGGTGACAAGCGTCAGAAGGCCCTGATTTCACTCGATTGCGCGGATCAGTTTTTTCTCAAGCACCCGAAGCACTTGGCGCAAATCGGAGCCGCGCTTCAAGATGCGACCATCCATGCCAATCACAGCATATTGCTGCTGCTTGGCGGCGAGTTTTGGACGTTTTTCGATCCGGTAGATCGGGTGCTCTGCCGCCCTGCGGAAAATCGAGAAAACGGCCACGTCGCGCAACATTGATATCCCGTAATCGCGCCATTCGCCAGCCGCGACCATTCGGCCGTAAATTGTCATGATTTGCCCAAGCTCGAGACGGTGAAACGCGACCTTATCGGGCAGCTTGGCCGGCGAGACCGGCAAAGGTGTCACATCATTCATAAAAGAGAGAGTGGCCCCATATGTGGATCAAATCAAGCGCCGCCCCAAAATTGCCTTGCTGAAAGCAAAGAAGCATCTCAATCGCTTCTCAATTGCGCCTAATTCGCCCGCGATAACGTCATTGTAGCGAGTTAAGTCTCAGCCCGGCGTGGTCTGATCAGCCCCCACCCAGACGATCACGTCGGGTCTACAAATTAATACAGCCCGGCACTGGTGTTCAGTGTCGGGTTTTTACTTTGGCATGGCAAATGTCAGTGCGGCCCAATGCGTTTTCCAAACGGGGCCCGCATCAGCGTCGTCATTGGGAAGTGCCTCGGCCCAGACTGCGTCAACCAGGTAGGTATGGCCGGGCTTGACCGGGACTTGTGCGATGCCCTCTCCGTCGGTTTGGTGAAACGTCACCTGAACTGTCTCATCAGGGGCCTTTTCAAACAGTTCGACCTGCGTGTTCGCCCGCGGTGCGCCGTCGAGCAGCACTTTGACCGGCATCTCGGTCAATGTATCCGTGTAAGGGTTGGCGAGCGCGACAATCTCGGTCTTGAGCCCTGTTTCACGGTCTGCGCCAGCGCCTTCGCCTATTGCGACAAGTGATTTGGCATAGCGGCGGTAACTTTCGACAAACCGATCTTTGCTGATACCGCGCGCCGCGTGCAGGGCGATGACATCTGGGAAGGCTTTATGGGATACAAATTTCTCGAACTTAGCGAAATCGCTATAGATCACTGTGTTGTCGCCCGTCTCATGGACAATCACCAAAAGCCCGTCGTCGGTCGCCGATGTTTCCAGCGCCGGATTATCGCCCATGCGACCCTCGACAGGCGTTACTGTCTCACCTTGCACAAGTTCAAACCGGGTGATCTGGCTGGGCCTGTAAGGATAGCTGGAGCCGCTGAACTCTTCGCCCACACGAAGACTGGCTTTCAGCGTGTCGCCCGCTTGTACTTGGTAGGCGTCCGGGTCTATCCAGAATTCATGTGCATTGGCTGCCATTGTGGCGCAGGCCAGCAATGCCGACGTAATAACTGAATTGAGTACTCGCATGTTTCACCCTCATCCTGTCTTGGCCCTTAGGGTGATGCTTGTGGCACTCGTGTCAATGGTTGCAACGTTCACATTCGTGTCGCCCGCGGCGGCACACGAAATCAGGCCCGCTATCGCGGATGCCACGCTCAGCCCGGAGCGGATCGAGCTACAGATCACGCTTTCTGCTGAGGCGTTGGTTGCGGGTATCGATTTGGAAGGGTTGGCAGACACCAATGACGCACCGGGTGCGGAGCAATATGACGCTCTGCGCGCTTTGCCGGATGAAGCCTTCGCTGATGAGGTTCGACAAGCGTGGAACGCGCTACGCGAGGGCGTGATTGTCGATGCGGATGGAACGCGGTTATTGCTGGACCTTGACGAGGTCACAGTTCAACCGCAGTCCAATATCGAGCTGCCGCGCGATACGGTCATCACACTTTCGGGCGCGCTTCCCGATAACGGCGCTGATGTGCGCTTGGGATGGATCGCGGCCTACGGGCCCATCATCATGCGGCAAATGGGGGCGGGCGATGATGCTTATGCTGGGTTCCTTGATGGTGGGGCATTGAGCGATCCTCTGCCGCGCGTTGGCACTGCCAGCGAGTCCAGTTTCAGTGTCTTTGTCCGGTATATCGCGGTCGGGTTTGATCACATCATACCCAAAGGGCTGGACCACATCCTTTTTGTGCTGGGGTTGTTCTTCTTATCACTCAAAGCCCGCCCATTAATCACGCAGGTCACGCTGTTCACCTTGGCTCATACGACTACTCTGGCGTTGGCGAGCCTCGGTTATGTCACCGTGAGCGCCTCTATCGTGGAGCCCCTGATCGCAGCTTCGATCGTCTATGTCGCTGTCGAGAACATATTCACGGACAAGATCACCCCCTGGCGGCCTATTGTCATCTTCCTCTTTGGTTTGCTGCACGGGCTTGGGTTTGCCTCTGTCCTTGAGGGTTACGGTCTGACCTCGGGCCAGTTTGTCGCCGGGCTCATTGGTTTCAATGTAGGAGTCGAGCTTGGGCAATTGGCGGTGATTGGCCTCGCCTATCTGATTGTTGGCCACTGGTTCGGCAGTAAACCTTGGTATCGCGACCGCATCGCGATACCGGCCTCGGTCGCGATTGCGATTATGGGCGGGTATTGGGCGATTGAACGGGTGTTTTTGTGACCGACGCGGCTCTTCCGAAACAAAATGTGGTGCGCGCGGTCCTCGCCAAACTGGGCTCAGTCGTTTGTTTCATCGCCATGGTTACCATGGTCAAAATCGTGGCCGACCGGGTGCCACCGGGGGAGATCGTGTTTTTCCGCTCATTTTGCGGCCTGCCGATCATCCTTGCCTGGCTCATCTGGCGGCGCGAGCTGTCGACCGGGCTCAAGACCAATAATCTTCAAGGCCATGTCTGGCGCGGGCTGGTTGGGACGATGGGCATGTCGCTCGGTTTTTCCGCGCTTGGGTTCCTGCCATTGTCTGAGGTCAAAGCCATTCAATACGCGCAACCCGTCCTAGTCGTGATCTTCGCCGCGATGTTTTTGGGGGAGCGGGTGCGCGCCTTCCGCTTAACGGCCGTGGCTTTGGGTATGATAGGGGTGCTTATTATCATGTCGCCGCGTTTCACCGCACTGGATGAGGGCGGGGTTGATCCTGTTCTTGCCTTGGGCGCTGTGCTGGCGTTCGGCTCCGCTGTAGCGGCCGGTTTAGCCCATGTTTTCGTTCGCAAGCTCACGGCCACCGAGCCAACTGCGGCGATTGTTTTCTACTTTGCCATCACCGCCTCAACTTTGTCGCTGATCACGTTGCCATTTGGCTGGGTGATGCCGACCGCTTTCGAGCTGACTTTGCTGATATCTATGGGGCTTGTCGGTGGGGTCGGGCAGATTTTGCTGACCGCAAGCTACCGTTATGCCGACGCGTCCGTCGTGGCGCCGTTTGAGTACTCCTCGATCCTGCTCGCGCTGGCCATTGGCTATTTTGTCTTCGCGGAAGTGCCCACTCTTATGATGCTCTGCGGCATTGCGCTCATCGTGCTGGCTGGCATCTTGATCATCTGGCGTGAACGCCAGCTCGGCAAAGACCGCGCTAAGGCGCGCAAGGTGATGACACCGCAGGGCTAGTCGTTCGATTTTGAAGGATTGGGGAAGCCACTCGAGACCCCATCAATATGCTCGTAAAGGTCTTTCGCGACCGACCGCCATAGCGGATCCAAAATTATTTTCACCCCTTCGCGGCGCGCCAGTTTTGCGGCGGGAACAAAATCAGCGTCGCCCGCGACAAGGATTATGGTATCAGCTTGCTTTTTCAAAGTTATCGAAGCGATGTCTAAACCAATTCTCATATCGACCGCCTTCTGTCTAAGACCAGGAGCGAAGTCATCGTCTGTCAGGTCTGCAACTGTTCTCTTGCCACTGAGTAACTCTTTCTGAGGAAGCTCATTTAAGATCCAGCTACGCTCTTTTCGAACTTCTCCTAGGCGAACTGCTGTGTTTGCTCTTTTTCGCAGTTCATCAAATAAACTGAGTCTGAACTTTGCTTCGGCTGTTTGTCCGTAGTTTATTGATTTATGAGAAACTGGGTAGTGACCTTTCTCTAGATAGGGTTGGGCGTCGTAGTAGAAAACTCGATACAGCAGTGAACGTGCGTGTGGTGCGCGAATTACCTTGTTTTGGTTTTTTAGGTGAGCGGTTACTAAACGGGAAATTGAGGCTGAAACTGCGCTCGAGTTGTGTCTTTCAATTTGAGGGCAAACAGTGGGTAGGCGTTTAAGCAAAAAGCCCCCATCAATCAAAATCGCTATTTTCTTCATATAAGTAAAAAGCCCCAAGGGATCGGCTATCGTCAAGATCGCTAGGACGAAAGCGTACTGCCAAGGGGCGAATCACTCAATATATGAATCTTAGTTCAGAATGTGTCAATGCGTCCGAATTAAGCGCGCACGAGCTTCTCGTAGCTTTCCGACACATCTCGTGCCAAGGTGCCTACCTCGAAATTGTAGTCGCCGATTTGGCCGACAGGCGTGATCTCGGCCGCGGTGCCGGTGAGCCAGCATTGCTCGAACCCTTCCAGCTCCTCTGGCATGATGTGGCGCTCGTGTACCTTGATTTGGCGGTCTTTCAGCATGCCGATCACGGTTTGGCGCGTGATGCCATTGAGGAAGGCATCGGGGTCAGGGGTATGAACCTCCCCATCTTTTACGAAGAAGATATTGGCGCCGGTGGCCTCGGCCACATAGCCGCGATAATCGAACATCATGGCGTCAGAGCAGCCTTTGGCTTCGGCCGCGTGCTTGGACATGGTGCAAATCATGTAAAGACCGGCTGCCTTGGCATGGCATGGGATCGTCTCCGGGCTCGGGCGCTTCCACTTGGAGATGTCGAGCTTGGCCCCCTTCATTTTCGCGTCGCCGTAGTAGTTGCCCCATTCCCAGGCAGCTACGGCCAAGCGGACCGGGTTTTTGGCAGAGGCGACACCCATGTCTTCACCGGCACCGCGCCACGCAATCGCGCGTACATAGGCATCGGTTAGATTGTTGGCTTTCAAAACTTCGTATTTGGCGGCTTCAATCTCGTCGACCGTGTAAGGGATCGGCATGTCGATCTCGTTGCCAGAGAAGAGCAGGCGCTCGGAGTGCTCGCGCGATTTGAAGATCGTCCCGCCATAGCAACGCTCACCCTCGAATACAGAGGAGGCATAGTGGATCCCATGGGTCAGGATATGCACGTTGGCGTCGCGCCAATTTGTCAGTTTGCCATCCATCCAGATGACGCCGTCACGATCATCATAGCCACCAGCCATTGTCTTTTCCTCTCAAGCGCTTTTCATTTGTTGCGCAAAACGCGTCCGTATCGGACATAATATTACAGAAATCGTGAGAATCGCTAACATTCATGCCTTGGAAAGTCAACAAGGCTGACATAAACTGGCAAGCAACCCCAGACCCGACGACAAAGGAGGGGAGTATGGCAGAGAGCGGATTGACCAGCGGAACACGCCCGGGTGCTGAGAACCTGTTGTTTTTGACCGATGATCAGCTTCGGCGCGGAATCGAGGCGATGTTTTTTGCCTATCGTGGCTTCACCGCGGACCCTGATCGCATCCTTGCGGAAAAATCCTACGGGCGCGCACATCACCGTGCGCTTCACTTCATCCACCGTTCCCCCGCGACGACGGTCAACAATTTGCTCGACATCCTGGGCGTGACCAAACAATCGCTGAACCGCGTGCTACGGACACTCATCGACGACGGTTTGGTGGAAAGCAAAGTCGGCCAAAAGGACCGTCGTGAACGGCACCTCTTTCTCACCGATGCAGGCCGCGATCTGGAGCGCGTGCTAAGCGAGGCGCAGCGCAAACGTATGCGCGCTGCTTACCGCGAAGCAGGGCCTGAAGCGGTCGCGGGGTTCCAACAAGTGCTGCAACAGATTATGGATCCTAGATTGCGGGAGCATTTCGAGCAGCTGAAGGACGCGCCATAATGGTGGAACTCACTCAAAACGACGCGCATCTGTTGGTCGTCGACGACGACGAGCGCATTCGGACGCTTTTAAAGCAGTTTCTGTCGCGCAACGGGTTTTGGACCACAGCGGCCCGTGACGCTGATCATGCCCGGCGGTTGCTGGAAGGACTCGATTTCGATCTGATCATCCTGGACGTGATGATGCCAGGCGATGACGGGATTACCTTCACCAAGGAATTACGCCAGACACAGGACACACCCATCCTGCTTCTGACTGCCAAAGGCGAGTCGAGCGATCGTATTTCCGGGCTGGAAGCGGGCGCGGATGACTACCTGCCGAAACCGTTCGAGCCCAAAGAGCTTCTACTCAGGATCAACGCGATATTGCGGCGTGTCCCGCAGACCACGGAAGTGGCGGATGTTCCCAAAGTTCTGCAACTTGGCGACATTCGCTACGATATTGATCGTGGAGAGATGTGGCATGGGGAGGATTTGATCCGCCTGACCGCGACCGAGGTTTCCTTGATGCGCATATTCTCCGCCAAGGTGGGCGAGCCGGTCACGCGCGCAAAGCTCGTCGAAGATTTGGGGCGCGACAAGGGGCAGGCGCAGGAACGTGCTGTCGACGTGCAGATCACGCGCCTTCGCCGCAAGATAGAAGCCGACCCCAAACAGCCGCGTTACCTGCAAACCGTGCGTGGCGCGGGTTACATGCTCGCCCCAGACTAAGACCGAACGGACTACGACCATGACAACTGCGTTTTTCACGCATTCAGACGGATTGAAGCACGTCACACCGCCCGGCCACCCGGAGCGTGTCGACCGATTGATGGCAATCTATGCCGCGATCGATACGATCGAAGATCAAGCCCTCCTGCGCCTTGATGCGCCAATGGGGGAGGAGGCCGATATCCTGCTTTGCCACCCGCAGCATCATATTGATGCGATGCGTGCCGCAGAGCCTGAGAGTGGGTTTGCAAGCCTCGATGCCGACACGCATATGTCGCCCGGCTCTTTCCAGGCGGCTTTGCGCGGGGTGGGTGCCATGACGAAGGCGGTGGACATGGTTCTTGATGGTGAGGCGAAAAACGCCTTTGCCGCGATGCGTCCGCCAGGCCATCACGCCGAGACGGCCAAGCAGATGGGGTTTTGCTTCTTTGGCAATGTAGCCATAGGGGCAAAACACGCGATGGAGCGGCACGGGCTGTCTCGTGTCGCGGTCGTTGATTTCGACGTGCACCATGGCAATGGCACGCAGGACCTTTTGTGGGATGAGCCGCGCGCGCTCTTCATCTCCTCTCACCAGATGCCGCTTTGGCCGGGGAGTGGGGCGTCCGGTGAACGAGGGGCACATGACAATGTGATCAATGTCCCGCTCGCACCGGAGAGCACCGGAGCGCGCATGCGACAGGAATATGAGGGCGTCGTTTTCCCGGCCCTCGAGGCGTTTAAGCCCGAGCTTGTGATGATTTCCGCAGGCTTTGACGCCCATCAACGCGATCCGCTGGCCAATCTCAATTGGGTGGAAGATGATTTTGCATGGCTCACCGAAAAGCTTTGCGACATTGCCGACACCCATTGTGAAGGGCGCGTCGTCTCGACTCTCGAAGGTGGATATGATTTGCAGGGCCTCAGCGCATCTGTGAAGGCGCATCTGGAAGTATTGATCGCGAGGGGCACATGAGCGACGCAACCGTAGACGGCATGAGTTTTGAGCAAGCCATGGCGGAGCTGGAAAGCGTCGTCGACAAGCTCGAGCGCGGTGATGTTCCGTTGGAAGACTCGATCAAACTTTATGAGCGCGGAGCCGAGCTAAAGGCCCATTGCGCTAAGAAACTGGCCGAAGCCGAAGAAAAGGTCGCTCAGATTTCAACCGATGCGCAAGGCGCCGCCAAGGGCACCAAGCCCGTCGAAGGCATGTAAATGTTCCAAGACGCGCTGAAAGACGCGCAGGTCAGGGTTCAAGCTGCACTAGATGCGGCTATGTCCGATCTTGAAGGCACTATCGCAGAGGCCATGCGCTACACCTGCCAAGGTGGCAAGCGCCTGCGCGCCTTCTTGGCGATGGAAAGTGCGCGGCTTCACGGTGTTGAGCCGGATCAAGCGGACCGCGTCGCTGCGGCGATTGAGGCAATCCATGCCTATTCGCTCGTTCATGACGATTTGCCTTGTATGGACGATGATGACCTGCGGCGCGGCAACCCGACCGTTCATATCAAATGGGATGAAGCCGTCGCGGTGCTGACCGGCGATGCGCTGCAAACGCTGGCTTTTGACATCCTGAGCGACCGACGGACCGGCGATGCTGAAATCCAAGCGGCGCTTGTAAGCACCCTCGCCAAAGCATCCGGCGCGCAAGGGATGGTGTTAGGTCAGATGCTGGATATCGAGGCTGAAACGGCTGGCAGCCCGCTAAACCTTGAACAGATCACTAGGCTGCAAGCTGGCAAAACCGGCGCGCTGATCGAATGGTCGGCCTGCGCAGGTGCCATCATGGCGCGCGCCGACCCCGCGCCACTGCGCCAATATGCGCAGGCGCTTGGCCTTGCTTTCCAGATTGCCGACGACATCTTGGATATCGAAGGTGATGCAGAGAAAGCCGGTAAGCGCTTGCAGAAAGACGAAGATGCCGGAAAAGCAACTTTCGTTTCGCTGCTCGGTCTTGAAGGTGCCAAGGTACGCGCCAAATCACTCGTTGAGGAGGCCGAGGCCGCGCTTGCCCCTTACGGCGAGGAGGCGCATAACCTCAAAGCTGCCGCGCGTTTCGTGATTTCACGCGACGCTTGAACCAAAGAAAGGGTTCGCCATGTCAGACCGACCGCATACTCCGGTGCTTGATCGGGTCACAGTGCCTGCTGATATGAAGGGCCTATCCGACGATGAGCTAACCCAGCTTGCGCATGAGTTACGCCAAGAGACGATTTCAACGGTTTCTGAGACAGGCGGACACCTAGGTGCTGGTCTTGGCGTGATCGAGATGACCGTCGCTCTGCATGCTGTTTTCGACACCCCAAAAGACCGGTTGATCTGGGACGTCTCCCATCAATGCTACCCGCATAAAATCCTCACCGGCCGCCGCGACCGCATCCGCACGTTGCGTATGAAAGACGGGCTGTCCGGCTTTACCAAACGATCTGAAAGCCCCTATGACCCCTTCGGTGCCGCGCATAGCTCAACCTCGATCTCGGCCGCGCTCGGCATGGCCGTCGCACGTGATTTGGGTGGCGCGCCGGAGCATGGGATCGGTGACTGCATCGCGGTGATCGGCGACGGCTCGATGAGCGCGGGTATGGCCTATGAGGCAATGAACAATGCGGGTCATCTGAAAAAGCGCCTGATCGTGATCCTGAATGACAATGAGATGAGCATAGCGCCACCCGTGGGCGCCATGTCTACTTATCTGTCGCGGCTTTATGCGGGTGCTCCATTCCAGGAATTTAAGGCGGCGGCCAAAGGCGCTGTGTCGTTACTACCGCCACCTTTCCAGGAAGGCGCGCGGCGCGCGAAAGAGATGCTCAAAGGCATGACCGTTGGCGGCACGATGTTTGAAGAGCTCGGCTTCTCCTACCTCGGGCCCATTGACGGGCATGATATGGAACAGCTTCTGGCCGTCCTGCGCACGGTGAAAGAGCGAGCGACCGGGCCCATCCTGATCCACTCGATCACCAAGAAAGGCAAGGGTTACGGCCCGGCTGAGGCCGCCTCCGACCGCGGCCATGCAACAGCCAAATTTGATGTGGTCACGGGCAAACAGAAAAAGGCGAAATCCAACGCGCCAAGCTATACGAAGGTCTTTGCGGAAAGTCTGATCAAACAGGCTGAGACTGATAACAAGGTCGTCGCTGTCACTGCCGCGATGCCGGATGGTACGGGCCTGAACCTATTCGACCAACGCTACCCGTCGCGCTGCTTTGACGTAGGTATCGCTGAACAGCATGCGGTGACCTTTGCCGCCGGACTTGCTGCTGGGGGGATGAAGCCCTTCTGCGCGATTTATTCGACCTTCCTGCAGCGTGGCTATGATCAGGTGGTCCACGATGTTGCATTGCAACGCTTGCCGGTGCGCTTTGCAATCGACCGCGCCGGGCTTGTCGGGGCGGATGGCGCTACCCATGCGGGCTCATTCGATGTCGCTTATCTTGCCAACCTCCCCGGTATCGTCGTAATGGCCGCCGCCGACGAGGCGGAACTCGTCCATATGGTCGCCACCGCCACAGCGCATGAAGAAGGCCCGATTGCCTTCCGTTTCCCGCGTGGCGAGGGCGTCGGCGTTGATATGCCTGAGCAGGGCGAGGTTTTGGAGATCGGCAAGGGCCGCATGATCCAGGAGGGTGCGCGCGTCGCGATCCTCTCTTTCGGTGCGCGGCTGAAAGAGGTGCAGGAAGCGGCCGAAAGCTTACAGGCCAAGGGCATCACGCCGACCATTGCAGATGCCCGTTTTGCCAAACCGCTCGACCGGGAGATGATCCTTAAGCTTGCAGCCGACCATGAGGCGCTCATCACCATCGAGGAAGGCGCCGTTGGCGGCTTTGGCTCCCACGTGTCGCAGCTTCTAGCGGATGAGGGCGTTTTCGACCATGGCCTCAAGTTCCGCTCAATGGTGCTGCCCGACACGTTTATCGACCAAGCCAGCCCCGCCGACATGTACGCCGTCGCGGCGATGAACGCGCCGGATATCGTGGCCAAGGTCCTTGATGTCCTGGGCGTCGCTGATCTGGACGCCAAAAGGGCATAAGTGATGACCCAGACCACCACGGGCATTCAGACGTTCCGCATCGTGGTGTTTGGGCTGACCTTCGGCATGCTTGTCTTCCAATGCGTGACCGACGAATGGACCCATTTTGGCGGGCCTTTCCGGCACCTTACCATTTGGGGGCTCACGGCCTCGACGATCTCGGCTTGGTTCATGTTGCAGCTCTCAATGGGCTGGAGCGCCGCGCGGAGGGAGGTGTTTGCCTCCGTCACAGTGGTGCTGAACCTGACGGTGCTACTGATGTACTGGAAGATCTATTTCGAGGATCCATCGCTGTTTTACGGCGTTGATGGTGCTCCCGCACCTTGGTACGAGGAATATTTTTTGCACGGTCTCGGGCCCGCAATGCAGATATTTGACGCGCTGTTTGTGCTTGGCGTGTTTACGCGCATTCGAGCCGTTGCAGCTTGGGTGATTGCCTTGCCAGTCCTCTATCTCAGCTGGATCGAGTTCGTGATCAGGCCGCTTAACTTCGACCCTGTCGGATCGGTCACGAATGGCTTGCCGTACCTGTTTCTCAACAATCTCGATGTTGCGGGCCGGGCCATCTTCTACCTGACGACAACCGTCACAATGCTGGTTTTGATGCTGCTTGCTTGGGGCTTGGCCGCGCTGATCAAGAAGGTTCGTCCTTCTTCGCCAGAAGCGTCTCGATCCGCTCCAACCGCTCCTTGATCTCGTCGCGGTAAGCATCCGTCCGCTCGTTATCCTCCGCCGAGTGCGCGTCCTGCATCGAGTTCACGATCAGACCCACGAGCAGGTTCACAACCGCGAAGGTCGTGACCAGAATGAACGGAAGGAAGAACATCCAGGCGTAGGGGTAGATTTCCATCACCGGGCGCACGATGCCCATGGACCAGCTTTCCAGCGTCATGATCTGGAAGAGCGAATAGCCAGAGCGTCCCAGGTCGCCAAACCATTCGGGGAAGGACGCGCCAAACAGCTTCGTTGCCATGACCGCGCCGATATAGAAGAGCATCGCCATCAGCAAAAAGACCGAGCCCATGCCAGGCAGGGCGGTGATCAAGCCCTCGACCACCCGGCGCAACGATGGCGCGACAGAGACCACGCGCAGCAGCCGCAGGATGCGCAAGGCGCGCAAGACCGACAATCCGTCAGAGCCCGGGATCCATGAAATCGAGACGATGATGAAATCAAAAATATTCCAGCCGCTGGTGAAGAATTTCGCGCGGTAGACCCAAAGTTTGAGGACCAGCTCGACGGTGAAAATCCAAAGACAAATCGCGTCGAGGGTCAGGATCAGGGGCCCTGCAGCATCCATAACGGGTTTGACCGTCTCAAGCCCAAGCAGGATCGCGTTGAACAGGATGACACCGAGGATGGAGTAGCGGAAGCGATTGCTTTCCACGAATGTCTGCAATCTATCCTTAATCACGTCGGTTTTGCCCTTCCTTGAGTTGTCACGCGATATGGGGCCTCGTGAAGAGTGCTGCAAGCTCCACATGGGCCGACCAGCGGAATTGATCCACCGGCTGCACCCATTCCAGGCGATAGCCGCCATTTATGAATATTTCAGCATCACGCGCGAAAGTCACCGGGTTGCAGGACACAGCGGCTATGCGCGGAACTTTGGATTGCGCGATTTCATGGCTTTGCGCCTCTGCGCCCGCCCGCGGAGGATCGATAATCACGGCTTCGGTCTTCTTGAACTCATCAGCCAGCACGGGTCTGCGAAACAGGTCGCGCGTCTCCGCGGTGATTTTCTTCAGCCCGGTTGCGTTGCGCCACCCTTGATCAAGCGCTGCGATCAGATCGGCGTCCCCCTCAAGCGCCCAAACCTCCGATTGAACCGCCACAGGAAGGGAAAAGGTGCCGCAACCCGCAAACAGGTCCGCAATCTGTCCAGCGTTCCCAACCGCGTCGCGCACGCATTGTGTCAGAACTTGTTGCCCATGCAGCGTCGCCTGCAAGAAGGCGCCGGGTGGCGGGGTAACATGTGCCTCCCCGAACAGTTGCGTGGGCGGCGCGCGCAGCCCGATCACTTCGTCATTCCAGGCGATGCGCGCAAAGCGATGCTGCTCGGCGATGCTGGCTGCCTTCAGCGCGCTTTGCGGGTCGAGCGGTTTGCAGCCGCGCATATCCAGATCAATTCCGTTCTCCGACAGGATCACCACCAACTCAATCTCCGCCTTGCGGGAGGCGGCAAGGATAGTGAGCTCCTCAAGCGCCGGGAAGGCTGCGATGATGGCAGGGTCGAGCAACTGGCAGTCGGGCGCCTCTATCAGCAGATCCGAGCCGCGTGCGTGAAATCCGATCATCGCGCCGGACTTGGTTCGCTTGCCATGAAGAACCGCGCGCCGTCGGCTCTGCGCGGGCGAGGTCAGGATCGGTTTGATCTCTGTCTCTATCCCGCGTACCCGCAACCCGGTTTCAATCACCGATGTTTTCCAACCCGCCACGAAGTCATCCGATGCGTGCTGCATCGCGCAGCCGCCGCAGCTTTTGAAGTGGCGGCAAGGCGCTTTGACACGGGCAGCAGTTGGCGTGATGATCCGAGCAGAACCATCCGGCGCGCGCTCGATAGCCTCGCCGGGGAGGGTGCGCGGAAACGGGCCTTCGCCATCGGCCATGCCATCGCCTGCGGCGGTCAATCGCGTAATTGTTAGCGTCATTTACCTATTCGGCGGCTGCGTCGCTCAGGCCTATAAACCCGCCGGACTGGCGTTGCCAATAGCGTGCATACAGACCGTTACGTGCAAGCAGCTCGGAATGCGTGCCTTCCTCCGCAATTCGGCCAGCCTCCAAAACAACAATCCGGTCCATCCGCGCAATGGTCGAGAGGCGGTGCGCAATGGCAATAACGGTCTTGCCTTCCATGGCGGTTTCTAGCGCATGTTGGATATAGGCCTCGACCTCGCTGTCGAGCGCACTGGTCGCCTCGTCCAGCACAAGGATTGGCGCATCTTTCAGCATGGCGCGGGCGAGGGCTATGCGCTGTCGCTGCCCGCCCGACAGTTTCACACCGCGCTCGCCCAGATGGGCGTCGTAGCCTTTGCGGCCCCCGTGGTCCTCGAGCCCTAGAATGAACTCATGCGCTTCAGCGCGCTTTGCGGCGGCGATCAGGTCGTCCTCAGACGCATCGGGGCGACCGTAAAGAATGTTTTCCCGTGCGGAGCGGTTAAACATCGCGGTTTCCTGCGTGACCATCCCGATCTGCTGGCGCAAGCTATCTTGCGTAACATCGGATACGTTCTGACCGTCAATGGTGAGCGCACCTTTTTCGACGTCATAGAGCCTGAGCAAAGCGGACACGAGGGTTGATTTGCCTGCACCCGACGCGCCGACTAGCCCCAGTTTCTCACCTGGTTTCACATGGAGCGTAACGTCGTCTATGCCGCCCGCCTCCTTGCCGTATTGGAAGCTGACACCGTCGAAAGAGATTGACCCTTTGTCTACTTGCAACGGCTGAGCACTCGGTTTGTCGACCAGCCCGTGGGGCGGCGTGAGGGTGTTCATCCCATCCTCAACCTCGCCCACATTGGCGTACATGCCCATAAGGGTGAAGCTGACCCAGCCCGTCATCTGCGAAATGCGGATCGCGATGGCACCTGCGGCAGCGATGTCGCCAGCGCTGGCGACGCCGCTTTGCCACAACATGATCGTGCCGCCGATCAGAAGAACCGGAAGCACACCGGCTGTAGCCATCAGAGCAAAGCGGAACCCGGTGGACAGATAGCCGAACTCAAGCGCACGCTCGCGCAGGGTTGCCATTGCGCCCAAGGCGGCTTGGTCCTCGAACTGAGCGTGGCCGAAAAGTTTGACGGTTTTGATATTCGTGACCGTGTCGACAACCTGCCCGGTGACCATGGTGCGCGCACCTGCGCGTGCTTTTGAACGCGCTCTGATGCGCGGCATAAACCAGCGGATCATGGCGAAATAGCCCGCGAGCCAAACCGCCAGCGCCAACGCGATGCGCGCATCGATCGTGAAAAGTAGCAAGACCGAGCCGACAAGCGAGGCCAGCGCGAAAAAGACCACATTGATCGTCTCGACCATGACCTCCGTCAACGCGCGTGCCGTCTGCATCTGTTTCTGCGCAATGCGGCCGGCGAAATCATTGTCGAAATAGTCAACTGAGTGGCCGAGCGTCCAGCGATGCAGCCTGCTTTGGATCAGCGGGTAAATATTTGGCGGCACAACCACGCTGTTAAAAGCGGCAGAGGTCCCAAACGCCAGTGGCCGCAACACAAGAAAGAAGAGCAGGAAGGTGGCCACAAGCCCGAAATTTTCACCAAAGAACCCGCTTGTCGGCCCGTTCGCGGCGGCGTCGATCACCCAGCCCAGCATCAGCGCAGTCACGGCTTCCATTGTCCCGGCTACTGCTGACACGCAACACGCGACTGCGATCACGGGCCATGTGCCCGACAGGCACCAACGCGTGAATGCCCAAAGCGTGCGCGGGGGCGCTCCCTCCGCCGGGGTGAAGGGGTCGATCAGATTTCCGAGCCGGTCGAATAGAGTGGAAAGGACCCTGCTTGTCGTCGCAATCATTCCGCGGCCTCAGTGGTATCAAGGAAGCCGCCCGATTGCCGCTGCCAGAACCCTGCATATAGGCCGCCCTTGGCCAAAAGCGCGTCATGGGTTCCGTTTTCCACGATGCGCCCGTCCTCGATGACGACGATCCGGTCTAGCTGGGCAATCGTGGACAGGCGGTGCGCGATTGCAATCACCGTCTTGCCCTCCATCACGCCGTAAAGCGTGTCCTGGATCGCCGCCTCCACCTCGCTGTCGAGCGCGCTTGTCGCCTCATCCAGCACCAAAATAGGCGCGTTTTTTAGCATGACGCGGGCCAAGGTGATCCGCTGGCGCTGCCCGCCGGACAGCTTCACGCCACGCTCGCCCACATGCGCGTCATAGCCCTTGCGCCCTTGCGGGTCGGACAGTGTTTCGATGAATTCATGCGCCTCGGCGCGTTTGGCGGCGTCGATCATTTCCGCCTCGCTGGCCTCGGGACGGCCATAGCGGATGTTTTCGCGCACGGAGCGGTGCAAAAGCGTGCTGTCCTGGCTGACCATGCCAATCGCATGCCGCAGGCTGTCTTGGGTGACTTTGCTGACATCCTGCCCGTCGATCAGCACTTTGCCGCCCTCCGCATCATAAAAGCGCAAAAGCAGCTTCACCAGCGTCGATTTCCCCGCGCCGGAGCGCCCTACGATACCGACCTTTTCGCCCGGCTCGACCGTCAGGCTCAGGCTTTCCAACCCGCTCACCGCCCCGCCATAATGGTGGGAGAGATTGTTAATCTCGATCCGCCCTGAGCGCAGGACCAGGGGTTTCGCGTCGGCTGCGTCGGTCAGTGTGATCGGCTGCGCGATAGTCTCCATCCCCTCCGACACGACGCCGAGCGAGCGGAAAAACGAGGACAACGCCCACATGATCCAGCCGGTCATTGCGTTAAGCCTGAGGGTCAATGCCGTCGCTGCGGCCACAACGCCGACTGAAGCAGTGCCTTGTGCCCAAAGCCATATAGACCAGCCGACGACACCCACGATCAAGAGCCCGTTCAGCGTCATCAGCATCAGATCCATCAACGTGAAAATCCGCATTTCCTTGGCAAAGGTCTTACGGGTGTTTTCGATTGCTTCCTTAGCGAAATCGATTTCCCGGTCGTGATGGGCAAAGAGCTTGACCGAATGGATGTTGGTGTAGCTGTCCACGACGCGGCCCGTGACTTCTGAGCGCGCGTCTGAGGCGGCTTTGGACGCTGGACCCACGCGTTTCATAGTCCACGCGACCAACAGCCCGTAAAGCACCACCCAGATGACCAGCGGAAAGGCTAGCCGCGGGTCGGCGTCGCCCAGAAGGATCGCAGCACCCACGAAATAGGCGATGGCGAAGGTGATCGCGTCAAAGACCTGAAACACCGCTTCGCCAGCGGCTGGGGGGGTCTGCATGATACGGTTGGCGATGCGACCCGCGAAGTCATTCTCGAACCACCCGACAGATTGGCGCAACACATGCTTATGCGCGCGCCAGCGAAAAAGCGTGCCGTAATTCGGCAAAATCGCGTTGTTCAAAAGCGCCACGTCCAAAGCCTGAATGATCGGGCGCAGGAACACGATGAACAACGCGACGACCACAATCTCGAACCCGTGGGTCTGCCAGAACGTATCCCGCTCAGCCGTGCCAAGCAGGTCAACGATGCGGCCCATGTAGAAAATCAGCCATATCTCGACCGCTGCGACGATAACGGACAAAACGGCCGTCATCGCGAAAAGCTTTTTGAACGGCTGCGAATAGGCTTTGATGAAGGGCCACAGCTTTGTGGGCGGCGCGTCGACCTCGTCATACGCCACATAAGGGTCGATCAGGTTTTCAAAGTAGCGAAACATAGCGGGCGCCTCAAACGAGCCGTGGCATAGCCGATTTTTATGACAGGAATCATAGTACACGACGCTACTTGAAACGAGGAGCGAAAAGGATTCGAATTGAAGCTT
>JAPORH010000181.1 GCA_026710325.1 Litoreibacter sp.
AGGACAAAATCAGGCGATCTTGATGTCGGACGGAAGGCCACTTGGGGAATGTCGGTTAAAGGCCCAGTTTTTGTGAATGTTGTCGGCGATCATCGACTGCCAGCCCACGATCTCGATATAGACCTCCAGCCCGAACCCATTCACACCGGAGCGGCTGTCATAGGGGCGAAACGGGTCGGAGAGACCCTCAGAAGCAATAATGACGCTGTTTTTGGTGCGCACGACGCGGAAGGCCTGCATTTGCGTGGGCCATGCAGGCATGCCGCGCAGCTCTGGCGTGACGGGGTAGCTCAAAAGCTCTTCGTCGCTTTCGCCAATACATTCCCAATAATCCTCGCGCGCGTCCTCAGTGGCGTAGATTTCCTCCTGCGTGGCACCGAGGGCGCAGATATGACCTTTGGTGATCTGAACCTTGTCCTTGGGTGTAACAACGCGGGAACTTGGGGACAGCTCCAAAGGTTTGGAAAAGCGGGCTTTGCTTGCGGGGGCCGCAGGCTCGGACGGTGCGACGCGCGAACTTGGGCGTTGCGCCTGCTCTGTGTCCTGCTCATTGGGCAAGACTTGGCTGACGGGGCGGCTCTTTGGACGAGCCGCATGTGTTGTTGCTGGTGCCTCAGAGGGCAGAATTTTGCTGACCGGTCTTTGCTCCTGGGCCGCTTCTTCCTGCTGGGGCGCGGCGAAGACGGGCATTGACGTTGCTTGCTGAGCCGGCGGCGTGCTTGATGCAGCGGCCTGCGTTGGCAACACGGTCGTGGCCGGGCGCTGCGCCGCAGGGTGCGTCGGGTCAATGGCCGGGAAAGCTTGGGCCAACAACACCTGCGTCACCGCCCGCCCGTCAGGCATTACGATGGTCGAATGGGGCGCCTGAGCCGCCACTTGTTGCACAACCGGGTCGTCTGCCACATGGATACGGCTTTTATCTGCGGAATGCTTCGGCCCGTTCATCGGTGAGATCAGGCTGGTTTTCGGACGCACGGGCTGGTCGGGCGCATCCGGCATAGAGGCCGCTTTGGCGACCACCGATGCAATGTCGAATTCACGGGCAGCTTCTGCGGCGATCTCTTCGGCTGAGCGGCCATGCTCATCCTTGATGTCGCTGTCGCGCATCGAACGGCTTTTCGGCTTCACCTGGCCTTGCGCCACCGGCTTTGGTGGGCGCTTGGTTTCGGCAGGTTTCGCCGTGTCCATGTTAAGACCGGACGTGAGCGGCGTTTCGGCCGGGGTGTGAATGCGGGATTGTAGCAGTTTTTTCAGCATGGTCTCATTCAGTGGCAGCTTAAATGAATTGTTAACCAAGTATTTCTTCATCAATCGCGCAATTTCATGACGAAGTTCTGCACAGGCCCGTTCATTTGAAGGCCATTTGCGGGCCGAAAAGGGGCAGCGCCCTTGCAAATGTGGCAAATCCCGTTCTAGCTTCTAAAAATGAGACACCGCGCGGTCTACGCCGCATCGACCGCGCAACCAGGTGAGATAAGACACTAGGTAAGGCGGCGGGATTAATCACCAATGGTGACGTTTCTTCTCAATGGGGAAACCGTGGAGGCCCAATGCGGCCCCACTGAGACTTTACTCGATTTCTTGCGCGAACGGCGCGGGTTGACCGGCACCAAGGAAGGCTGCAACGAGGGCGATTGCGGCGCCTGCTCGGTCATTGTGACGGGCGAGGACGGCGTGGCACGGGCGATGAATGCCTGCATCTTGTTCATGCCACAACTCCATGGTCGCGCGGTGCGCAGCGTCGAGGGCGTGTCGGGCCCGAGCGGGGAGATGCACCCGGTGCAAGAGGCGATGGTGGAGCATCACGGCTCCCAATGCGGGTTCTGCACGCCGGGATTTATTGCGGCAATGGCGGCGGCCCATAAGAACGGGGCGCGTGACCACAATGACCAGTTGGCGGGAAACCTGTGCCGCTGCACGGGGTACGCGCCTATTATTCGTGCAGCTGAGGCGGCTGAGGGTGCCGCGGTGCCGGAATGGATGGAGGAGCCTGTGATCGAGGCCGGGCTCGCGCCAGTGGCGATGCCGGAAAGCTCTGACGCCTTGGCCGACTGGTACGCGGCTCACCCCGACGCCACACTGATCGGCGGGGCCACGGATGTGGGGCTTTGGGTGACGAAAGCGTTGCGGGAGCTGGATGAGGTTGCGTTTTTGGGGCGCTGCACGGACTTGCAGCGGATCGAGATCGGCGAAAACGAGATCAAGATCGGGGCGGCTTGCACGATCACGCAAGTTCTAGAAGCGATGCGGGAGCCGCATCCGTCGTTCGCGGAGATGTTGCGCCGCTATGGCTCGGTCCAGGTGCGCAATGCGGCGACGATTGGAGGCAATATCGCCAATGGCTCCCCCATCGGCGACAGCCCCCCTGCCCTGATCGCGCTTGGTGCCACGCTTCACTTGCGCAAAGGCGGTGCGCGGCGGGCAATGCCTTTGGAAGATTTTTTCATAGAATACGGCAAGCAGGACCGGGCCCCGGGTGAGCTCGTCGAATATGTGACGATCCCGCGCCAGAAGGGCCGGTTGCGCTGCTACAAAATCTCGAAACGCTTTGATCAGGATATTTCGGCGGTCTGTGGCTGCTTTAATATTGTCGTTGAGGATGGCAGCGTCGCCTCTGCCCGGATTGCATTTGGCGGGATGGCAGGCACCCCGAAGCGGGCGGCGGGTGTTGAGGCCGCTTTGATTGGCCAGCCGTGGACCGCTGAGAACGTGGCCTCAGCCAGCGCTTTGATGGGTGAGGATTTCACCCCGCTCAGCGACATGCGTGCCTCCGCAGCTTACCGGCTGCAGGTCGCAGGGGCGCTTTTGCAGCGGTATTTTGCGGAAGAGACCGGCGCGCGCGCCAATCTGTTGGAGGTGGGTCCATGAGCGTGGGGGTGTCGCGCAAACACGATAGCGGCCCGCTGCATGTAACGGGTGCCGCGCGCTATACCAATGATGTGCCTGTACCCGCAAATGCGCTGCATCTGGCCTTTGGTCTGTCGGAAATCGCACGCGGCGAGATTTTGGAGATCGACCTGTCGGCGGCGCGCGCCGCGCCAGGCGTGGTGGATGTGCTGGTGGCGGGCGATTTACCTTTTGACAATGATGTCTCCCCGTCCGCGCATGACGAGCCGCTTTTGGCCAAAGGGTCCGTGCATTACTTGGGCCAGCCGGTGTTTCTGGTGGTGGCTAACAGCCATTTGGCCGCGCGCAAGGCGGCGCGGTTGGGAAAGGTTGCCTACAAAGAAGAGAGCCCGATCCTGACGATTGATGAGGCTTTGGCGGCCGATAGTCGGTTTGAAGAGGGCCCGCGGGTCTATGCGAAAGGTGATGTTGCGGCCGCCTTGGATGCTGCGCCGCATCGGCTATCTGGCTCGATCGAGATTGGCGGGCAGGAGCATTTTTATCTTGAGGGGCATGCGGCGTTGGCCGTGCCGCAGGATGGGGGGGAGATGGTGGTGCATGCGTCTTCCCAACACCCGACGGAGATACAGCATAAAGTGGCCGAGACCTTAGGCCGCCCCATGGCCGATGTGCGGGTCGAGGTGCGCCGAATGGGCGGGGGCTTTGGCGGCAAGGAAAGCCAGGGCAACGCGCTTTGTGTGGCTTGCGCGGTTGTGGCCGCGCGGACGGGCCGCGCCGTCAAGATGCGCTATGACCGTGACGACGACATGGTGATCACCGGCAAGCGGCATGACTTCCGGATTGATTATGATGTGGGGTTTGATGATGAGGGCCGCTTGGCGGGCGTCGATTTCACGCAATATGCCCGCTGTGGTTGGGCGCAGGACCTGTCGATTCCCGTGGCCGACCGTGCCATGCTTCATGCGGATAACGCCTATCATTTGCCAAGCGCCCGCATTACCTCCCATAGGTTGAAGACCAACACCCAGAGCAACACCGCCTTTCGGGGTTTTGGCGGCCCGCAAGGCATGGTGGGGATTGAGCGGGTGATGGATCATGTGGCCCATCATCTGGGGCTCGACCCTTTGATTGTACGGCAGCGCAATTTCTACCCGTCGGCTGTGAGTATTTCTGACAGAACGAAGCCCACGACCCCTTATGGGATGGCCGTCACCGATAGCATATTGGAGGAGCTGGTTGGCGCATTGGCGGAGCGGTCCGATTATGCGGCGCGTCGGGAGGCGGTCGCGGCGTGGAACGCGGAGAATGACATCCTAAAGCGCGGGATTGCTCTGACGCCGGTGAAGTTCGGGATTTCTTTTACGCTGACCCATCTCAATCAGGCGGGCGCTTTGGTGCATGTCTATCAAGACGGCTCGATCCATCTGAACCATGGCGGCACTGAGATGGGACAAGGGCTGTTTACGAAAGTGGCACAAGTGGCGGCGCATGTGTTCTCTGTCCCGGTCGAGCAAGTGAGGATCACCGCGACGGATACAGGGAAAGTTCCGAATACCTCTGCGACGGCGGCCTCATCCGGGTCTGACCTGAACGGGATGGCGGTAAAAGTCGCCTGCGAGGTGATCCGCGACCGGATTGCCGCGCATCTGGGCGGAAATGTTCTGTTTGAAGGCGGCAAAGTGTTCAGCGCGAAAGGCGAGATGAGTTTCGCCGAGGCCGCGCGATCGGCTTATCTCGCGCGTGTTTCGCTCTCCTCGACCGGGTTTTACGCAACGCCAGAGCTGTCCTGGGACCGCATCAAGGGCGAGGGTCGCCCGTTTTTCTATTTTGCCTATGGGGCGGCGGTGACCGAGGTGGTGATCGACACGCTAACGGGCGAGAACCGTATTTTGCGCACTGACATCCTGCATGATTGCGGTGCCTCGCTGAACCCGGCCTTGGACATCGGCCAGATTGAAGGCGGCTTCGTGCAAGGGGCGGGCTGGCTGACAATGGAGGAGCTGGTTTGGGACGACAAAGGCGCGTTGAAGACCCATGCGCCGGCCACTTACAAAATCCCTGCGGCCTCCGACAGGCCAGCGGTGTTTAACGTGGATTTGTGGGAGGGGGAGAACGCGGCGGAGACGATCTACCGCTCCAAAGCCGTGGGGGAGCCGCCTTTGATGCTGGGGATATCAGCTCTGATAGCTTTGTCGGATGCTGTGGCGGCCTGCGGGGACGCCTACCCTGATCTGGACGCGCCCGCGACGGCGGAGCGGGTTTTGGCGGCGGTCACGAAGGTGCGCGGATGAGTTTTGATCTGGAGGGGCTGCGGGCGCTGGTTGAACGGCATGGCACAATCGGGCGGATCGTGATTGCCGCCCATCAGGGCTCCGCGCCGCGGGAGACCGGGACATCGATGCTGGTCTGGGCCACGGGGCAATCAGGGACAATTGGCGGCGGTGCTTTGGAGTTTGAGGCTGTTGCAGCACTGCGCGCGCGACTGTCCAAGGGGGGCGCCGAGGTGGCGCGCATTCCTTTAGGTCCGTCCTTGGGGCAGTGCTGCGGGGGCGCGGTGACGTTGGTTACAGAAGTGCTTGACGCGAGCGCGATGCCGGAAGGCGACGCGTTTGCGCGCCGGGTCGAGGGCGATGGCGAGATGCCGTTGAAGGTAAGCCGGGCTTTGGCCGATGCGCGGAACGGCAACATGTCTTCGGAATTGATCTTTGACGGCGGTTGGCTGGTCGAGCCTCTTAGCCAGGCGCGGGTGCCGCTTTGGATATATGGCGCGGGGCATGTGGGCCGGGCGCTCATTGATGTGCTCTGCCCCCTGCCCGATTTTGAGATCACTTGGGTGGATACCGGGCTGGAACGGTTTCCCGAGAGTGTCCCTGCGGGCGTGCGTATTTTGCCTGCAACCAACCCGGCGGAGGCTGTGGCGCTTGCCTCGAAAGATGCCTTTCACCTCGTCCTGACCTATTCGCATGCGCTCGATCTGGAGCTGTGCCACCGGCTCATCAGCCATGGATTTGCGGAAGCCGGGTTGATTGGATCTGATACGAAATGGGCGCGGTTCCGGCGTCGGCTGGCGGCTCTGGGTCATTCGGATGCACAAATTTCGCGCATTCGCTGCCCGATTGGGCAAAAAGAGCTGGGCAAACATCCGCAGGCCATTGCTTTGGGGACGGCGGCGGCGTTACTTTCCGTGCTGCGCGCGTCCAACACCGAGGCGCGCGCGACTGGGGGATACGCGACGGGATGACGGCGCTTTTGGAATTAAACGGCCTGACCAAGGCCTATCCGGGCGTCGTGGCCAATGACGACGTCTCGTTGGTGATCCAGCCCGGCGAGGTGCATGCGCTTTTGGGCGAAAATGGCGCGGGCAAATCCACCCTTGTGAAGATGATCTACGGGCTGGTGAAGCCCGACAGCGGGGAGATGCGGCTGCGCGGTGAGCGCTTTACACCTGCTGAGCCACGGGCGGCGCGGGCGGCAGGCGTTGCGATGGTGTTTCAGCATTTCTCGCTGTTTGAGGCTTTGGACGTGGCTGAAAACATCGCACTTGGTATGGAGAACCCGCCCAAGATGCGCGACCTCGCCGCAGAGATTACTCGGGTGTCGAACGCATACGGGCTTCCGCTGGACCCGGCGCGGCTGGTGGGGGACCTGTCTGCGGGGGAGCGGCAACGGGTGGAGATCATTCGCTGCCTTTTGCAAAACCCGAAGCTGTTGATCATGGATGAACCGACCTCGGTCCTGACGCCGCAGGAAGTGGAAATTCTGTTCCAGACTTTGGAGAAGCTCAGGAGCGAAGGAACGTCGATCCTCTATATCTCCCACAAGCTGGAAGAAATTCGCAGGCTTTGTGATGCCGCGACGATCCTTCGGCTTGGCAAGAATGTGGGCACCTGCGACCCGAGACAAGAGACCGCCCGCGCGATGGCGGAAATGATGGTGGGTCAGGTTTTACACGTGCCGGAGCGCACACCGCATGCGACGGCCGAGGTGGCGCTGGAGCTGCGCAACTTGAGCGTCAAATCGCCTTCGGCCTTTGGGACCTCCCTGAAAGATGTCTCGCTCACCGTGCAAAAGGGCGAGGTCTTGGGCATTGGCGGGGTGGCCGGCAATGGCCAGGATGAGCTAACCGCCGCCTTGTCGGGGGAGGTTTTGGCAGGCCCCGGGCAGATCATGTTTGACGGCGCCGATGTGGCGGGTTTGGGGCCGAATGCGCGGCGCGCGCTCGGGCTTTTGGCGGCTCCAGAGGAACGGCTGGGCCATGCGGCGGCGCCCGATATGAGCCTGACGGAGAATGCGGTGCTGACCGGCACGGTGCGCAAATCCCTGACAAAGAACGGGTTTTTGAATTGGGCAGGCGCGCGCAGCTTTGCCGAAGAGGTGATCAAAGGCTTCGATGTACGCACGCCGGGCGCCCATACGGCGGCGCGGGCGCTGTCGGGCGGGAACCTGCAGAAATACGTGATTGGGCGGGAGATTTTGCAAAAGCCAGAGCTTTTGGTCGTCAATCAACCGACCTGGGGCGTGGATGCGGCGGCGGCGGCAGCGATCCGGCAGGCGTTGCTGGATTTGGCGGCAGAGGGCGCGGCGATTGTGGTCATTAGCCAGGATTTGGACGAGCTCATGGAAATCTCCGACCGGTTTGCGGCTTTGAATGAGGGACGGCTGACCAAGCCGGTGCCCGCCAAAGGTTTGACGGTGGATCAGATTGGCCTGATGATGGGCGGCGCGCATGACATGGAGGCAGCGTCGTGATCCGGCTGGAGAAACGGCCCGAGCCGTCGAAACTGTGGTCCTGGGCGACGCCGCCCTTGGCCGTGATTTTGACCATGATCGCGGGCGGGCTGATGTTTGCGGCCCTTGGCAAGGACCCTGTTGCGGCGATCCGAACGATCTTCTGGGACCCGATCTTTGGGGAGTTCGCCTTCTACTACCGGGGCCAATTGTTGGTGAAAGCGGGCCCGCTGATCCTGATTGCAATTGGCCTGTCCCTAGGCTTTCGTGCCGGGATTTGGAACATTGGGGCGGAAGGCCAATACATCATCGGCGCCATTTGCGGCGCGGCTGTGGGGCTGGCCTTTTACCCGTGGGAAAGCTTTATCGTCTTTCCCTTAATGGTGATCGCGGGGGCAATTGGCGGGCTTCTTTGGGCGATGATCCCAGGGCTTTTGAAGGTGAAGTTCAACACCAACGAAATCCTCGTCTCGCTTTTGTTGGTCTATGTGGCGGAGTTCATTTTGGCCTCGATGGCCCTCGGTGCCTTGCGTAACCCTGACGGGTCGGGATTTCCGGGTTCGCGCAATTTCCGCTCCTACCCTGCGGCGTTCAACGACGAGATCATCGCGGGCACCGGCATGCATTGGGGCGTGGCTGCGGCGTTTATCGCAGTGATTTTTGCTTACGTCTTGCTCGCGCGCCACCAGCTGGGCTTTCAGATCAAGCTGGCGGGCCAAGCCCCGCGCGCGGCACGATTTGGCGGCGTGAACCCCGTGCGGCTGGTGCTGTTCTGCCTCGGCATCTCCGGCGCTTTGGCGGGGCTTGCGGGGCTATTTGAGGTCACAGGGCCCGCAGGCCAGATCAACATTGATTTCAACGTGGGCTACGGGTTCACAGCGATCATCGTGGCCTTTCTGGGCCGGTTGCACCCGGTCGGGATTTTGCTAGCCGGGCTCTTGCTGGCACTGACCTATATCGGCGGCGAGGCCGCGCAGAGCGCTTTGGGCCTGCCCGCGGCGGCCATTCAGGCCTTCCAAGGGATGCTTTTGTTCTTTCTGCTGGCCGTGGATGTGCTGACCAATTTCCGAGTGCGCTTTGGTGCGGGGGAGGCTGCGTGATGGCAGCTCAGGTCGAGTTCAACCGTGGTACGATTTGGCAAATCATAGCGTTGGCACTCACGTTAATGGTCTTGGCATTTCCGATAGGATTTTTCATCACCTTAGGATCAGTTCTCTTACTGGGGTATGAGAATATCTGGCGGCATAATGACGTCGCTTTGCCAAAATGGACTGTTTTGTTTGCTTTCTTCGCATTCAGGGTTTGGCGCGTTTCGCAAGGTAGACCCGTTCTTCCTCGTTGGGCCTGGATTTCATTGATTACGGTGACCGTTTTGCTTTTCCTCTTGGCGCTATTCGGCGGCGCATTTGCCTACGGCATACTCGTGGGAGACGTTTGATGGACCTAAGCGCAATCAACCCGACTTTGCTGGTGGCTGCCCTGATGGTGGCCTCGACCCCGATTATTCTGGCCGCGATCGGGGAGATGGTGGTCGAGAAGGCGGGCGTGCTGAACCTTGGCGTCGAAGGCATGATGATCGTGGGCGCGATTTGCGGCTTTGCGATTGCGGTGGAGACGGGCTCGCCCTTTTGGGGGTTTGCGGCGGCGGCGCTTGGGGGGGCGGTGTTGTCGCTGCTCTTTGGTGTTCTGACGCAATACTTCCTGTCCAACCAGGTGGCGACGGGGTTGGGCCTGACGCTGTTTGGGCTCGGGCTATCGGCCTTGATGGGGCAAGGCTATGTGGGCATCCGTCCGCCGGAGATGGGCAAGATTGAGGTCCCTGTGCTCTCCGACCTGCCGTTCTTTGGCCCAGTGCTCTCTAACCAAGATGCGATGGTTTACGTGGCGCTGCTCCTCGTGATGGCGACCTGGGTGGTGCTGCGCTTCACCCGCGCAGGCCTGGTCCTTCGCGCCGTGGGGGAGAACCATGATGCGGCCCATGCCCTGGGATACAAGGTCGTGCGCGTGCGGATGATGGCGATTTTCTTTGGCGGGGCCTGTGCGGGGCTGGGCGGGGCCTACCTGTCGCTCATCCGCGTGCCGCAATGGACCGAAGGGATGACGGCGGGCGCGGGCTGGATCGCGCTGGCCATTGTGGTCTTTGGCGCATGGCGGCCATTCCGGGTTTTGCTGGGTGCCTATTTATTTGGCGGCGTGACCGTTTTGCAGCTGAACCTGCAAGCCGCGGGCGCGAATATTCCGGTCGAATACTTGTCCATGTCGCCCTATCTGATAACCATCGCGGTGCTTGTCATCATGTCCTCGGGCAAGGCGAAGGCCGCGCTGAACGCGCCCGCTTGCCTGGGACGTCAATTCCATGCCTCGTCTTGAACGAGGCGTTCTGCTGCTAAAGTTCCAACTTGGGGAGATACATATGAAACGCAGATCACTACTTGCCGCGGGCGTTGCCGCCTTGGCCCTTGCCACCGGCGGCGCAATGGCCGACGGGCATGAAAAAGTCAAAGCTGGCTTTATCTATGTGGGCCCAATCGGCGATGGCGGCTGGAACTACCAGCACGACCAAGGCCGCCTTGCGGTCGAGGCGCATTTTGGCGACAAGGTTGAGACCATCTACCAAGAAAGCGTGCCAGAAGGCGCCGACGCCGAACGCGCGATCACCCAGATGGCGCTGCAAGGCGCGGACATCATCTTCACCACGTCTTTTGGCTACATGGACCCGACCAACGCGGTTGCCGCCAAGTTCCCGGATGTGAAGTTCGAGCATGCGACCGGCTACAAGCGCGAGCACCCGAACGTGGCCACCTATGACGCGCGCTTTTATGAGGGCCGCGCCGTGATTGGGCATATCGCAGGCCATATGACCGAGACCAACAAGATCGGCTACATCGCCTCCTTCCCGATCCCGGAAGTGATCCAGGGTATCAACTCCGCCTATCTGCATGCAGCCAAGGTGAACCCTGATGTCGAGATGGTCGTGACCTGGGTCTACACCTGGTTTGACCCTGCCAAGGAAGCTGACGCGGCGCGCGCGATGATTTCTCAGGGCGTTGACGTGATCATGCAGCACACGGATTCCACAGCACCGCAAGCGGCCGCGCAGGAAGCCATTGCCGCTGGTGAGCGCGTCTTCACATTCGGCCAGGCCTCCGACATGTCGGCCTTCGCGCCAAAACCGCGTATCGCGTCCATCATCGACGATTGGTCCCCCTACTACATCAAGCGCGTCGGCCAAGTCATCGACGGCACTTGGGAGCAAAGCGCGAGCTGGGGCGGCATGCCAGAGGGCGAAGTTGTGATCGGTGAGATCACCGACGAGGTTCCGGCCGAAGTGAAAGCCGAAGCCGAAGCCATGATCGCCGCGATCACCGATGGCAGCTACCACCCGTTCACCGGCCCCATCAACAAGCAGGATGGCACACCTTGGTTGGCTGAGGGCGAAGTGGCCGAGGATGGCGAGCTTCTGGGCATGAGCTTCTATGTCGAAGGCATCACCAGCGAAATCCCGAACTGATCAAGTTCAGATTTTACGAAAAGGCCCGCTTCGCGCGGGCCTTTTTTATGCGCGTTGCAAGCCGCACGAGGCGCGTTTTTTAACTGTTTTGAAATCAAGCTCACAAGTTTTGGAGAGGTTCTAACACTTTCTTAACGATGCACCGTGCAAGACCAGGCTGGTTTTTTGATTACGGGTAGCGAGATGAAAACAGTTGACCGAACGCTGAACAGATTACGTGACCATCTGGGTATGGACATTGCCTATATCTCCGAATTGAGTGAGACAGATATTTTCTTGCGTGCCGTATCCGCGCCCAATCTGCCCGAACCGCCCTCGCTCGATTTTACCCTGAAAAGGAAGACCGGATTTTGCCATTACATCGCGACAGGTGAAATTCCCTCTATTGTACACGATGTTTCTAACTACCCAATTGTGGCCGGTCTCGACATGCGTACCGATTTCAATATCGAGTCCTTTATTGGTCTGCCACTGAAACGACAGGACGGCTCCACCTATGGGACCATGTGCTGCATCGGGCATCAAACGAATAAGTCCTTGAATGATCGCGACCTCGAAACGGTCAAGCTGTTTGCAGAATTCGCGGCGGAACAGATCGACCAAGAGCTCGAAGACCGAAAGCAGTCGGGGGAGCGCGCACAAAGGCTACAAGCCATCTGGGACGAAAAGCTGCTCCGGGCCAAATTCCAGCCGATCGTCCGCCTGTCAGACATGAGCATCAAGGGTTTCGAAGCGCTGGCGCGTTTTGAAACCGACCCCTACCTGCCGCCGAACGCGTGGTTCGCGGAGGCCGCGCTCGCGGGTCGGGGCGTTGAGCTGGAGGTTGAGGCCGTTCGCCTTGCACTTGTGGACCTGCATCGCCTGCCCCATCCATATTCTCTAAACGTCAATGTATCGCCAGCCTGTTTGCAATCTGACGACCTTCACGACCTGCTTGCCGGCCATGACCCCGCTCAGATCATTTTGGAGCTCACCGAACATGATGAGGTCGAGGATTACGCGACGCTTCTGAAAAGTGTTGAGAAATACAAACGCATGGGTTTCCGAATTGCAGTCGACGACGCAGGCGCAGGGTATTCCGGGCTGAGCCATATCGTTGAAATTCAGCCTGACATCATCAAGCTGGACCTGTCGCTGACACGCAATGTGCATGTCGACAAAGTCCGGCGCTCCCTCGCAAATGCACTGGTTTACTTTGCCAAAGAGACCAAGGCGGAGATCGTCGCCGAGGGAATCGAGACCGCGGAAGAGATGGAAACGCTCAAGCAGCTTGGCGTAGATTTCGGGCAGGGCTATTTCTTCGACCGACCACTGGAAATTGATGACGCCATTGAACGGGTACTGGGCCAGAAGGTTGCTTAGAACCGGGTGTGACGTCTTGGGCGCAGGCAAGTATTGAGGACTCGGCGCGGGCGGCGCCTAGCCATCCTCATCCGGCACCACTTCGAGGATATCGCCAGGTTGGCACTCCAGAACCTCGCAGATCTTGGCAAGCGTGGCGAAGCGCATGCCCTTCAAATTGCCCGTCTTCAGCAGGCTGAGATTCTGCACTGTGATGCCAACATGCTCGGCAAGGTCCTTCGATTTCATCTTGCGTTTGGCCAGCATCACATCCAGCCGGACGACGACCTTCATCAGATGAAACCCTCATTTTCATCTGCGAGCCTGCGCGCCTCCGCCATGATCCAGCCGATCATGTAGAAGCCAGCACCACAGACGATGAGCCCGGCGGGCTCCGAATCGAAATACCATGTGACGGGCTCCGCTCCGCCAGGATTGGTCCAGGACAGCATCGTGGGCGTGAGCAGGTTGGCTACAAAATCCGTGAGCCCCGACCCGCTGGTCCCGATCCCGACATGGCGCAAGAGCGCGCTGACACGGGCGTCAAAAAGCACGCCGCCTCGAATGAGAAAGACCAGTCTAAGCGCGGCAAACACGGCATAAAGGCCAAGCGCAACCGGTAGAATCCAAACAAGAAAATAGATCAGCCGCTGCGCAAACGGGACGGGTGCAGCGGGATCGACCCAATAGCTTTCATACCAGCGCTCGGGGTCGAGAAAGGCGAAATTCAACGTCCCGCCCGCCACGAAGAAAATGTAGAACCCCGCAAAAATGACGAGGAGCGGGATCAGGCCGGTTGCTGCTCTGTGCACTTTCTTCATTGACTTATTCTCGTTTTACAATAATTTTTCATTGGATTACTCATATTAGGCCTGAAGCACAGTTTGACGGCTTTTTTGACTTTCCAGCAACCCCAAACTGATCACGAGGAGCATCAATGACACAGAAACTTCTTTTGTCTGCCGCCCTGGCCTGCCTCGCTTTCCCCGCCAGCACTGCGACCCTATCCGATACATTCACCAGCTTTTACGTGCTCGGTGACAGCAACAGCGACTTTGGGAATCTGGGCCAAAACGGCCCCCCGCCCCCCTATTTCAACAGCCAGTTTTCCAACGGGCCTGTGTGGGCTGACATTTTGGACGACCAGTTTGAAACGGGCGCCCCCGACAACATCCGCACCTGGAACTACGCCTTTGGCGGCGCAAGAGTGACCGAGACCTCGGAGGTGCCGGACCTGCCGAACCAGCTGAGTGTTTTTGTGGCCGATTTGGACCCGACCGCGCCGGACCCGCTGCCCGGCACACCCCAGCTGGGGGAGCGGCCTTTAGTGGCCTTATGGTTTGGCGCGAATGACATTCGCAGCATCTACACCGAATACCTCGATGCCCGTGACGCGGCTGAACTTTTGAGCGGGGACGCCGTCGCCGCCGCAATCGCCACGGCGCAGGAAACCGCGCGCACCGCCGCTGCTGAAACCGGGGCTTTGTTTGGCGCAAGCATAGGGTTGGTCGCGGCCGCGCCTCAGATCAACGATATTTTGACGCTGACCACGGCCGATGCAGGTGCGACGCCGGAATATGACGACCCCATCGACAATGCGATGCTGCGCGAGCTGAGCATGCTTTACAATGGCGCGCTCGGATTGGAGCTGGAGGCAATCAAGAGCAGCGGCACCAATGTCTACACGGTCGATATTTTTCAGCTGCAGCAGGATGTGGCAGCAGCGCCAGGCGCCTTTGGCTTTACCAATGTCACCGACCCTTGCCTGACCTTTGATCCGAGCGGTGCGCCGCTGATCTGCGACACGCCTGAGACCTATCTGTTCTGGGACGAGGTTGGCCATCTGAGTGGTGCGGCCCATGCCGCTTTGGCGGGGATTGTCGAAGGTCAGGTGACGGCGGAGGTCGCGGCGCAAGGCGGTTTGACGCCGGTGCCCTTGCCCGCCGCGGCCCCTGCGCTCGGGCTTGGGATCGCAATCTTGGGTGGTCTGTCCAGGCGAAAAAAACGACGCGCGTCAGGCGTCTAGCACCATCAACGCCATGGCGCGGGTTGTCTCGATCCGCGTCATGAAGGCGTCGCGATCCGGCGCGCCGTATTTGGCGTTGACCGTGGACCAGTAGAAATTTTCCGCGAAGCTCTGCGCAGTGATCTGATTAGATTTGAAGGCATGGCCCTGCCCCAGCCGTGCCGCGATGTCCGTTATCACCTCTTTCGCGAAGGCCTGCATCTGATCTTCAGCAAGGCGGTGGAGCCTGTCGATCATCTCCCCTGGGTCCGAAAAGGACGAGGCCTCGTCAAACCAGGCAATGGGGACGACGCGAAGGAATGCGTCCAGAAAGCTTGGAATATCGTCCGTCTCCGTCCAAGCTGCATGTAGGTCCGACCTAAGTTCGGCCATGCGCGCCCGCACCAACGCCATGAAGATCGCGTCCTTGCTGTCGAAGCGATTGTAAACCGTCTGGCGCGCGACACCTGCCTCCCGCGCGATGTCGTTCATCGTCATTTTTTCGAAACCAAAACGGACGAACAGGGATTTGGCCGCGAGCAATATTTGATCTTCTTTTGTCGCGCGCATGCAGAAAAGCCTTGCCTTTTACCATTTTTGGACAAATTATACATTAGAGTACATTTTGTCCAATCACAAACCCAATCCCCTCAGGAGGTTTTGATGAAACTACGTGTGAACGGCCAGGACATGCAATTGGATGTCGACCCGGAAATGCCACTGCTGTGGGCTTTACGTGACGAATTGGGCGTAACAGGTCCGAAATATGGCTGCGGCATCGCGCAATGCGGGGCCTGCACTGTGCATGTGGACGGGCTGGCGGTGCGCAGCTGCCAGATGAACGTAGGCTCGATGGAGGACGGCGCGGACGTGACCACCATCGAAGGGCTGGGCCAACCGGGCGCGCTGCATGCGGTGCAAGAGGCCTGGATCGAGCATCAGGTCGCGCAATGCGGCTACTGCCAGTCGGGCCAGATCATGCAGGCGGCGAACCTTTTGGACCTGAATGATGACCCCGATGACGCCACGATTGATGCGGTGATGAGCGCCAACCTGTGCCGCTGCGGAACCTACCCGCGCATCCGCGCCGCGATCAAAACCGCCGCGCAAAAACTGAGGGAGGCGTGATCATGGGTGCTGTCAAAACCATAGCGCGCCGCAGCTTCCTGATCGGCTCTGCCGCCATCATGGGGGGCGTGGCTTTCGGGACTTATATGGCCGCGCGGCCCATTGCGAACCCGCTGGAGGACGGGTTGGCCGAGGGGGAAGCCGCGTTCAACCCTTATGTGAAGATTTCCAGCGACGGGATAACTCTGATCACCCCGCGTGCGGATAAAGGGCAAGGGTCCTATTCCATCCAGGCGCATTTGATCGCGGAAGAGCTGGATATTGATCCGAACAGCGCGACGATTACCCCCGGCGCGCCCGGCCCCGCCTATTACAACGGGGCGGTGTTGAGCGAAGGCGTGCCGATCCCGGCATATGTGGAGACCCAAGTGGCGGAGACCGCACGGGCCTTCATGGCGGTGCCCGCAAAACTGTTCGAGATGCAAATGACCGGCGGGTCGTCGACCGTGCCGGATATGTTTGTGAAACTGCGTTTGGCGGGCGCTGTGGCGCGCGAGACGTTGAAAGAGGCCGCCGCGCGGCAACTGGGCGTGTCGCGGTCGGAATTGACCACGCGCGACGGCATAGTCGTGGCCCCGGACGGGCAGGAGCTGGCCTATACCGCGCTGGCCGCCGAAGCCGCAAAACTGGAACCGGTGGTCATGCAGGAGGCCGATTTGCGCCCAGCATCGGAATGGCGCATCTTGGGCAAACCGTTTCAGCGTACCGATATTGTCGCGAAATCGACCGGAACCGAGGTTTACGGGATCGACTTGCAGTTGGAGGGCATGCGCTATGCCGCGATCTGCGCCAACCCCGGCATTGGCGGGGCATTGGAGAGCTATGACGCGTCTGCCGCTGAGGGCATGCGCGGGGTTGAGAAGATCGTCGAGGTCAAGGCGGGCAATGCGGGCGTCGCCGTCATTGCGACCAACAGCTGGTACGCCTTCCGCGCGGTCGAGGCGATTGAGTGCGTTTGGGGCACGCCGGACTACCCCGGCAATTCGTCCGAGCATTGGGAGGCGCTGGAAGCGTCGATCGACAGCGAGGCGCATTTTGACCATCGCCAGCGCAACGAGGGCGATGTTGAGGTGAGCCTTGCCTCGGCCACCCCGTTTGAGGCGGAGTACCGCGCGCCGTATCTGGCGCATGCGCCGATGGAGCCGATGAATGCGGTGGTTCAAATTGGCGAAGACCGGATTGATATCTGGACCGGCACGCAAATCCCGCTCTTCATTCGTAACCGCGCAGCGGCAATTGCGGGCATGGACAACGACGCCGTTCATGTCCACGTGCTGCCCATGGGCGGCAGCTTCGGGCATCGGTTGGAGATGACCCATATCGAGCAGGCCGTTGAGATCGCAATGGCGATGCCCGGCACGCCCGTGAAGCTGACCTGGTCGCGCGAAGAAGATATGAGCCACGACTACCCCCGCCCTGCCGCGCTAATGCGCGGGCGCGGTGTGGTGGCGGATGGCAAGGTGGACACCTTCGATATTTCTGTTTGCCAGCAAGGACTTGCAGGCCCTTGGATGGGACGGCTGACCGGGCTGACGCTTGGCGGGCCGGATGCAACGATCACGACGGGGTCCTGGGACCAGCCTTTTGGCATCCCGAATTACCGCGTGACGGGCTACCGCGCACCGGATTTGGTGCCCGTGTCGTCGTGGCGGTCGGTCGGCGCGTCAACCAACGGGTTCTTCCACGACACGTTCCTTGATGAGCTGATCCATGAGGCGGGCGCGGACCCGCTGGAGGAGCGCATAAGGCTTTGCATCCATGACGAAAGCCGCAAGGTGTTGGAGGCCGTAGGCGAGCTGTCGGGCTGGGACGGGGCGGATATGGGCGAAGGGCGCGGGCGCGGCGTGGGCTTTTGCATGTCCTTCGGCGTGCCTTGTGCAGAGGTCATTGAGGTCACTCAGACCGAGGCCGGGCTGCGGCTCGACAAGGCTTATGTGGTCGCAGACGTGGGACAGGCTTTGGACCCGGTGAACCTGGAAGCGCAGCTTTATGGCGGGCTGATCTTCGGGCTGGCGCATGCGATTAATTCGGAGCTGACATACGAGAATTATCGCCCCGCGCAGGTGAATTACCACGCTTATGAAGGGCTGCGGCTGTACCAGACACCCCAGATCGAGGTGAAGGTATTGGAGAACGCGGGCCGCGTGCGCGGCGTGGGTGAGCCATCTTTGCCCCCTGCCGCCCCTGCCCTTGGCAACGCGATTTTCGCAGCAACAGGCCAGCGGATCCGCGAGATGCCGTTCAACAAATTCATCGATTTCGCGTGAGGGTGCCTATGAAAGTTCTGACTGTTTTGGCGCTTAGCCTTGCAACGCCCGCGTTAGCAGCCGAAGGAAAGGTCGAGATCAACCCACCAGAAGCTGCGACGCGGGATGAGGGGCTTGCCGCCTTCGCGCGCATCTATGAAGTGGCGTCGCATCCGCGTTGCTCAAACTGCCATGTGGGCGATGATCACCGCCCGATGTGGTCGGGGCCATCCTATGGTAAGACGCGTCCACATGGGATGAACATCAATGGCGGCGAAAGCCGGATCGGCGCGGAGACGCTTTTATGCTCGACCTGCCACGTGACCAGCGGCATTCCCAACAACGCGCCCCATGCCGCGCCGCAAGTGGCCGCTGATTGGCAACTGGCCCCGGTGGAGGCAGCATGGTTCGGCAAAGATGCCGATCACATCTGCCAGCAGCTGCGCGACCCGGAGCAAAATGGCGGGCGCGATATGTTGGAACTGGCCGCGCATTTGGATCACGACGTGATCCTACACTGGGCCTGGAGCCCGGGCGGCACGCGAGAACCTGCGCCTTATTCACTGCAGGAACATGTGAATGACATTCTGATTTGGGGCGTAGCAGGCTTCCCCTGCGCCGCCGACCCGGTGGAGGAGAGCAGCAATGATTGATGCAAGAGGCCCATATCGCGGCGGCGCACTGTTTGTGGGCGTCAGTGGCTTGCTGCATTTCATAGCGCCTGCGGTCACGGGGTTTGCGGCGGATACGCTGTTTTTGATCCCGGTTGGTGCGCTCTATCTGCTGATTGCCTATGTTTTGCTGCGCGGCTCACGATTGATGGCTTATATTGCGTTTCTGCTGATGATGCTGGGCAGCTGCTTCGCCATTGCATCAATTTGGACACCGCCAGCGGCCTTTGGCTGGGCCATGGCCGGGATTGCGGTGGCGGATTGGTTGGCTGCGATCGCGCTGTTTGTGGCGCTATGGCGGAATAAAGCAGCTATGGCAGAGGTTTAAACCACGCAAGAAGCATATGTCGACGCCAGTCCTAACGTAACAAGGGTCGCGCCCGAGCCTGGGTGGGTGCGAAGCGCCCTCCCGGGGGGAGGGTCGGGCGCGGCCCGGCGTTGCCGGGCTCAAGATGGCGTCAACCCGTGCGCGTTGATCTCTTTTTAGTTCGTCTTAGCCGCCAGCCGCCTCAACGTAGCGCACGGTCAAAATTCCACGTTCGCGCTTCCAGTCGAAGACTTCTTGGCGCGGGGTCCAGTCGTAGCGTTTGTCCTCGGCGACGGGGGACCAGAAAAGCTCCCCGCCCTTGCGCCAAGGGTCAAGGACGATGCCCTCCTCCATCGACGCGCCTTTGGCGCTGATGATGACGGTGGAATGCTCCAGCCGCCAATTGTCGTAATTAGCAATCGCGCGGTGGAGTTGCAGAGTTTCGAACCCTTCTTGCGCGAGACGCGTTTCCATGTCTTCCGCCCAGTGCCAGCAGAGGCCGCGCGGCTTGGTGCCGCGATTGACCTTGATGTTGTGAATGATCGGGCCGTCTTCGATTTGGTATTGCTGCGCCAAAACCGCGGTGTGGCGGTAGGCGATCTCGGCGGCGCGCTGTGCCTCCACCGGGTCGACACCCGGAGATAGGGCCAGGACGGTTGCCCCAAGCGCTTGGGTTTGCTCGATCTGTAGCGTCGCTGCGGCTGCAGCCCGTCCGACCTGATTGCTAGGAGCACTGGAACAGGCCGCAAGTGTCACCGCCAGCGCCAAACCGAAGAAAAGACGAAGAATTGTCATACCGACCCCCTACTTACCCTGAGCGTTACAATGCACGTTTGGCGCTGTCGAGGCTTTGGCGCGATCACACAAATGTGGAGGCCGCCGCGCCACAGAAATTCGGGGCTTTTCCCTCTGGCCCCGCTCTGTCACGATCGCGCGTATGACACAGCTTACGACGCGCTCCGGCCGCCCCGTCTCACCCTTTTGTTTTGGCACAATGCAATATGGCGGCACCGCAGACCAAGCGGCCTCGGACGCGCTTTATGCGGCGTGCCGGGAAGCGGGGATCAATTTCTTTGACACGGCCTATGTCTATACCGAAGGCCGGTCGGAGGAGTATTTGGGTGCTCAGGTCGCGCATGAGCTGGATGACGTGATCGTCGCGACCAAGGTGGCGCAGGACCAGCCCTCGACCAAAGATGTGGTGCTGTCGAGCTTTGCGGCGAGCCTTGAACGGTTAAAGATGGATCGCGTTGATCTGCTCTATCTACACAGGTTTGACGACGACACCCCGCTTGAGAACAGTATGGAGGGGTTTGCGGAGCTGAAAGCGCGCGGACAGGTCCGTTATATTGGCGTGTCGAATTTCGCGGCTTGGCAAGTTGCAAAGGCGTGCCACGTTGCCGCTGAATTTGATCTGAAGATCGACGTGCTGCAGCCAATGTACAACCTTGTGAAACGGCAAGCAGAGGTCGAAATCCTGCCGGCTTGCGCGGTTTATGACGTGGCCGTGGCACCTTATTCGCCCTTGGGTGGTGGACTTTTGACCGGGAAATATGCGGGCGGCGCGAGCGGACGGTTGCATGACGTTGAGATGTACAAAAACCGCTACAATGTGCCTTGGATGCATGAAACGGCATCGAAACTGCCGGAATTGGCCGAAAAATATGGGACCAATGCAACGACACTAGCCGTGGCCTGGGTCGCGCACAACCCACTTGTGGTTGCGCCAATCATCTCTGCCCGGTCGGTGGAGCAGTTGCAGCCCTCTTTGGACGCTATGGCGTTTGAGATGACGGACGAGATTTACGCTGAGATGACCGCGCTGAGCCAAACCCCGCCCCCTGCGACCGACCGGCTTGAGGAGGCGTGAGGGATTTTCTGGTCATTGGCGGCGGGATTGCCGGGATCTCGGCTGCCGCGCGGTTATCAGAACTGGGAACGGTCACCGTTTTGGAAGCGGAAGGCGCGCTTGGCTATCATGCGACCGGGCGATCGGCTGCAGTTTTTTTGCCTGACTATGGGAATGAGATCGTCCGCGCACTGAACTACGCGTCTTATGACTATTTGGACAGCACAGGGCTTCTGAGCCCGCGGGAGATGATGTTGCTCGCCAAGCATGACGAGCGGGAGCTGTTTGAAGAGGAGTTTCCAAGCTTCAATATGGCGCAAATCTCTATCGATGAGGCGGCAGAGAAGTTTCCAATTCTCAACAAAAGCACCGTCGCATATGCGGCTTTTCGCTCTGGAATTTATGATTTGGACCATAGTACACGACGCTACTTGAAACGAGGAGCGAAAAGGATTCGAATTGAAGCTT
>JAPORH010000034.1 GCA_026710325.1 Litoreibacter sp.
GGCGGGCTAAGGCCCTACTTTCGCACAGAACCACCTAAAGTCATAAGACAAGCTTATAGGCTTTGTCGAACCCCACCTGGCCCTTAAAGGACACGCCCTTTTGATGAAAGGCGCGAATGTTGATGCAGAGATCGAGGAAGCGCTTGCGTCATGGGCGTTTGACCTTCAAAAACATCCAAGCCAGACGCAGGACAACGCCTGCATTCTCGAGATTTCCAATATCAGGCCACTTTGATCAATGACGACATCCCCGCGCATTATTTCTGTTGCCAACCAGAAGGGCGGCGTCGGGAAGACGACGACAACCATCAATTTGGGGGCCGCATTGGCAGCGCATGGGAAAAAGGTTCTTTTGATCGACCTTGATCCTCAGGGAAATGCTTCGACGGGGCTGGGTATTGAGCAAAGCGATCGGAAAGTCTCGACCTATGATCTGATCCTGAATGATACGGATTTGGAAAAAGTCGCCATTGAGACGGGGACACCCAACCTTTGGATTTCGCCCGCGACGACTGATCTGAGCTCCGCCGATTTGGAACTTGTGTCGACGGCGCGGCGCGTTTTCTTACTGCGTGATGCCCTTAGAAGTGCGACAGCAACGACGCTGGGTTTTGACTTCATCTTAATCGACTGCCCGCCGTCGCTGAATTTGTTGACCTTGAATGCGATGGTCGCGTCGGACTCGGTCCTGGTGCCGTTGCAGGCGGAGTTCTTCGCGTTGGAAGGTTTGTCGCAGCTTATGCTATCCGTGCGAGAAATTCGGGAGACGGCGAATCCAAACTTACGCATCGAAGGTATTGTGTTGACGATGTATGATCGCCGCAACAATTTGTGCCATCAAGTGGAACAAGATGCGCGCGAGAACTTACAGGATCTGGTATTTCGGACCATGATTCCGCGCAATGTCCGCTTGAGCGAAGCCCCGTCTTTCGGGATACCTGTGATCAATTATGATCCGACGTCGCGGGGCGCGGTTGCCTATAAAGCACTGGCGCGAGAGATATCGGACCGCGGATACTAGACGCAAAGGGGCAGAGATATGGCTGAGAGAGAAAAACGAGGGCTTGGGCGCGGGCTTTCAGCGCTTATGGCGGATGTCGATCTGAATGATCGTGACGGGGCTGCGGCAGCGTCTAAGCCAGCCGATCAGAGACTTCCCATAGAGCGAGTTAGCCCTAATCCGGATCAGCCGCGACGCGATTTCGATGAAACGGCATTGAAGGAGCTGTCTGCGTCGATCGCCGAAAAGGGAATTATTCAACCTTTGATTGTACGCGCTGATCCAAGCGATCCGGGGCAGTATCAGATTGTTGCCGGGGAACGTCGTTGGCGCGCGGCACAGATGGTGCCGCTTCATGAGGTGCCGGTTGTCATTCGGGAATTCACCGATGGTGAGGTTCTGGAAATTGCGATCATCGAGAATGTGCAACGCGCTGATCTGAACCCGGTGGAAGAGGCGCTTGGGTATCGCCAGTTGCAAGAGGTTTACGGACACACGCAGGAACAACTGTCGCAAGCGCTTGGCAAAAGCCGGAGCCACATTGCGAACCTGATGCGATTGTTGAACTTGCCGTCAGAGGTCTTGGCTTGGCTGCGGGAGGATAAGTTGAGCGCAGGGCATGCGCGGGCTCTGATCACTGCGGATGACCCCGTGGCGCTGGCGAAGATCGTGATCAACAAAGGCCTCTCTGTGCGGGAAACGGAGAAGCTGGCAAAATCTGGCGGTGTGCCAAGCAAGGTGCCAGCCGCAGGAACAACGGCGCCCGAGAAGGATGCTGACACGCGCGCGCTTGAGGCTGATCTGCAGGCGGCTTTGGGTATGAGAGTGACGATTGATCATGCTTCCAACGGTGAGGCTGGCAAGCTGTCCGTGAACTACAAAAGCTTTGAGGAGCTGGATGAGCTGTGCCGGAAACTGTCCGTGACGCAGACGGGCTAAGTGAGCAGCTCTTTCAGGATCGCGTTGAGCAGGATGCGTTTATGAGACGGGACGCGCAACGCGACTTCTGTCTTTTCAAGCAGCTCAATTTCAACTAAGTAATTGATTTTATTTGAATAAATGGTTTCAAAATCGTTTGGAAGCCTGGTGAGTTGAGCCCCTTCATTCGTTCTAAGAGACATCATTAGATATTCGGACAGCTGCGCGTCTGAATCGATTTCGTTCCTGACAGTTTCGCCTGACCGGGTGTCGCGTACCCGTTTGAGCCATTCCAGTGGTTGCAGCTCCGTTTCGGTTGCGACGCGTTTGTTGGACAGCGTCAACCGGCCATGCGCGCCGGGGCCGATGCCGATGTAGTCGCCGCCGCGCCAGTAGATCAGATTGTGGCGGCTTTCTTGGCTTGGGCGTGCGTGGTTGGAGACTTCATAAGCTGGCAAGCCCGCGGCTTCTGTTAGCTCTTGTGTGATCTCGTACATGTCTGCGGCGTGATCTTCATCAGGTAAGCCACAGAGTTTCCCGATTGCGAAACGGTCGCCGAAGGCAGTGCCGTCCTCGATTGTGAGTTGGTAGAGGGAGAGGTGATCGGTGCCGAAAGTCAGAGCTTGTGTGAGCTCCGCGCGCCATTCGCCCGGCGTCTGGTTTTGACGGGCATAAATCAGATCGAAGCTGACGCGGTCGAAGGTGGATTTCGCGATATCGAGCGCGGTCCGCGCCTCCGACACCGAATGCAATCGGCCGAGCGCTTTGAGGTCCGGGTCGTTGAGCGCCTGAATACCGAGGGAGACGCGGTCGATCCCGGCGAGGCGGTAGGCGGCGAAACGGTCGGCCTCCACCGAGGATGGATTCGCCTCCATTGTCGCTTCGAAATTATTGGCGAGAGACCAGTTGCGGCGGATGCGGTCCGTAATTTGGTCGATCAGCTTGGGGTCCATAAGGCTGGGTGTGCCACCGCCGAAGAAAACGGTGTCGAGCACGCGCCCCTCGGTCTCAAGGGCGGTGCGGTCTAGCTCAGCCAGATAGGCGGTGGCCCATTGGCCCTGGTCGATCTTCGCAACAACGTGGCTGTTGAAATCACAGTAGGGGCATTTCGCCTGGCAGTAGGGCCAGTGAATGTAGAGACCAAACCCGGCCTCCCGCCAGGGCTCAGGCGTCAAAGGCTTTCACCAGCTTGGCAAAGGCATCGGCCCGGTGGGAGATGCGGTTTTTCTCTTCCCAATCCATTTCGCCGAAGGTGATGTCGTAGCCCAAAGGTTGGAACATCGGGTCGTAGCCGTGACCCTCCATCCCGCGCATCGGCCATTGCAGCGTGCCTCCGACCTTGCCTTCGAACACTTCGTCGTGACCGTCGGGCCAGGCGAGGACGAGGGTGGCGCGAAAGCGGGCGGTCCAGGGTTGGGCTGCGCCAGTTTTTAGGATTTCGTCATGGGTCTTGGTCATCGCCATGACGAAGTCACGGCCATTCGGCGTTTCGGCCCAATCGGCGGTATAGACGCCGGGGGCGCCGTTTAGGGCGTCGACCTCGATCCCACTGTCATCAGAAAGCGCGGGGAGGCCGGTCGCTTTTGCTGCCGCATGGGCCTTGATGCGGGCGTTGCCGACGAAGGTGGTTTCGGTTTCTTCCGGCTCGGGGAGGTTGTGCTGCGCTGCACCCTCGACGGCGATGCCGAGAGGTTTGAAGAGATGCACCATCTCCTCCAACTTGCCCGCGTTATGCGTGGCGACGAGCAGCCTATCCCCGGTGAATTTGCGCATCAGGCGACGGCGGCTTTCTGGGCTACGACCAGCTCGGCGACGCCTTTCTCGGCCAAATCCATTAACGTATTGAATTCATTACGAGAAAATGTTGCACCTTCGGCAGAGCCTTGGATTTCAACCAGCCCGCCTGCGCCTGTCATGACGAAATTCGCATCGGTGCCTGCATCGCTGTCTTCGACGTAATCGAGGTCCAAAACAGGCTGGCCCGCATAGATGCCGCAGCTGACGGCGGCGACGTGATCGGTGAGCGGGTCAGTCGTGATTTCGCCGGCTTTCATCAAAGCGTTCACCGCGAGGCGCAGTGCAACCCAACCCCCGGTGATGGAGGCGCATCGGGTGCCGCCATCGGCCTGGATGACGTCACAGTCAATACTGATCTGACGTTCGCCCAAGGCGACGCGGTCTACACCGGCGCGCAAAGCGCGGCCAATGAGGCGCTGGATTTCCTGCGTGCGACCGGACTGACCGTTCTTGGCTTCTCGGCGCATGCGAGTATGGGTTGCGCGTGGCAGCATGCCGTATTCCGCCGTCACCCAGCCAAGGCCCGAATTGCGCAGGAAAGGCGGCACGCGTTCCTCGACGGTTGCGGTGCAGAGCACATGCGTTTCGCCGCATTTGATCATGCAGGAGCCTTCGGCATATTTGGTCACGCCGGTTTCGATTGAAATCGGGCGCATCGTGTCTAAGTCTCGTCCTGAAGGCCGCATGGCGTGCTCCTATCGCTGGGGTTACGTGTGCATACGCCCCGTGCCTCACGGGTTGCAAGCATGTTTGAGGGTTCTTAGAAAGATGCGCCGTTGGAGCATTTGAATGACGATTGAAAACACCAACCTTCTCTCAGAGATGACGGACCGCTCCCGGGAGGTGTTTCAGCGGATTGTCGAAGGGTACCTGGTCACAGGTGACCCGGTCGGGTCACGGACGCTGACGCGAGAAATGTCCGAGAAGGTGAGCGCGGCCACCATCCGAAATGTGATGCAGGATTTGGAGTATCTGGGGCTTCTTGGCAGCCCGCATGTCTCCGCCGGGCGGGTGCCGACGCAGCAGGGGCTGCGGATGTTTGTCGACGGAATGCTGGAGGTGAGCGATCTGAATGACGAGGATCGCAACCGGATCGAATCAACTGTGAAGACGAACCAGCCCGATGTATCGACGATGCTCGACAGTGTTGGCAACGCGCTTTCTGGTCTAACACAGGGCGCAAGCCTGGTTTTGGCGCCGAAACACGAGGCGCCAATCAAGCATATTGAGTTTGTCAGCCTTGCCCCCGACCGCGCCTTGGTGGTGCTGGTTTTTGCGGACGGGCATGTGGAGAACCGGGTATTTACACCACCTTTGGGCCAAACACCGTCTTCGATGCGGGAGGCTGCGAATTTTCTGAATGCGATGGCCGAGGGTCGGACGATTTCGGAGCTTCAGGACCGGATCGTGGCCGAGATCAAATTGCGCCGGCAGGAGCTGGATGAGCTGGCGAGGGTGATGGTCGAAGCTGGTATCGCGGTTTGGGAAAATGAGGGCGAGCGCAATGAGCGCCTGATTGTGCGCGGTCGCGCGAATCTGTTGGGTGAGGAAGATGGCGAGAGCTTGGAGCGGATTCGCAGCTTGTTCGACGACCTTGAACGCAAGCGGGACATCGCCGAATTCCTTGAATTGGCGGAAGATGGCGAAGGTGTGCGCATTTTTATTGGATCAGAGAACAAACTCTTTTCACTTTCGGGTTCCTCTCTGGTTGTAAGTCCTTATATGAACGCTGACCGCAAGGTGATTGGCGCCGTGGGCGTGATTGGCCCGACTCGTTTGAATTACGGACGGATTGTGCCGATCGTCGATTACACGGCGAAGCTGATTGGCAAGATGATATCAGATGGTGGGTAAGGCCCTGACATGAGTGACATGAGAGACGAAGAAGAATTTCTGGAAGACCCGCTTGAGGCTTGCGCGGAAGAAGAGATTGATATTGTCGAAGAAAGTGAAGATGAGCTGGATACGCTGCGCGAGGAGAACAAGCAGCTGAAAGATCGGCTGCTGCGCGCGATGGCCGATGCGGAGAATATCCGCAAACGCGGTGAGCGTGACCGTCGCGAAGCTGAGCAATATGGCGGCTCAAAGCTCGCCCGCGATTTGATGCCAGTTTATGACAACCTGAAGCGTGCGATTGATTCCGCTGATGACGCGCAACGCGAGGCGGCCAAGGGCGTGTTCGAAGGTGTCGAGCTGACCCTACGGGAGCTGATCTCTGTCTTCGGCAAGCACCAGATCGAGCCGATTGTTCCACAAGTCGGTGACAAGTTTGACCCGCAGCTGCATCAGGCGATGTTTGAAGCGCCTTTGCCGGACACCAAGGCAGGCGACATCATTCAGGTGATGACCGAAGGCTTCATGATTCATGACCGGTTGCTGCGTGCGGCGCAGGTCGGTGTGTCCTCAACCCCGGGCTAAGTCCTTGAGTTCATAAAGAAGCTGTAGGGCTTCGCGTGGTGTCAGCTCGTCAGGAAGAATCTCTTCCAAGCGGGCATCAACTAGCGAGGCCTTTTGCTTTTGGGGTGCCGGAGCTGGAGTAGCGGCAAAAAGCGGAAGGTCGTCGATCAGCGCTTTTGGGTTTGCCGCGCCTTCGCGTTCGCCTTTTTCCAGCGCATCCAAGACAACACGCGCGCGCTCGACCACGGCTTCTGGAAGACCGGCGAGTTTAGCGACCTGGACGCCGTAGGACCTGTCGGCGGCACCTTTGCGCACCTCATGCAGGAAGATGACGTCGCCTTCCCATTCTTTCACCGCAACAGTGGCGCAATCGACGCCGTCAAGCTTGGAGGCAAGCGCGGTCAGTTCATGGTAGTGGGTTGCGAATAGCGCGCGGCATGAATTGACGTCGTGAAGGTGTTCCATCGTGGCCCATGCGATGGAGAGGCCATCATAGGTGGCAGTGCCGCGCCCGATTTCATCGAGGATGACGAGGGCGCGGCTGTCAGCCTGGTTCAAGATGGCTGCGGTTTCGACCATTTCGACCATGAAAGTGGAGCGGCCGCGCGCCAGATCATCAGACGCCCCGACGCGGCTGAAGAGTTGGGAAACGAGGCCGATATGGGCGTCGGAAGCAGGTACATAAGACCCTATTTGCGCCAAAAGCGCGATAATTGCGTTCTGACGCAAGAAGGTCGATTTACCTGCCATGTTGGGGCCGGTAAGCAGCCAGATGCTGGATTTTCCGTCTTCAACACTGAGATCGCAGGAGTTGGCAACGAAGGGCGCACCGCTTTGAGCACGAAGCGCGCGTTCGACGACTGGATGGCGCGCGTTTTCGATATTAAAGGCGCGTGTCTCGTCGACTTTTGGGCGCGTCCAGTTTTCAGCACTAGCTAAATCAGCAAGTGCTGAGGCGAGATCGATCTCCGACAGAGCGTCGGATGCAAGGGTCAGTCTGGGTGCATCTTCATTGATGCGGGTCGAGAGCTCTTTGAAGATGCGCTGCTCAATTTCAGTCGCGCGGCCGCCAGCGTTTAGAATTTTGGTCTCAAGCTCTGAGAGTGGAACGGTCGTGAACCGGACCTGATTGGCCGTGGTTTGGCGATGGATAAACGTTTCTGACAACGGCGCCGACAACATTTTTTCGGCATGCGTGCTTGTCGTCTCAATAAAGTAGCCGAGCACATTGTTGTGTTTGATTTTTAGGGATGGGATGCCGGTTTGCTCGGAATATTCCGCCTGCATCTCTGCGATCACTTTGCGCCCTTCGTCACGCAGGCGACGGACTTCATCAAGTTCCTCGTCATAAGCCGTGGCGACAAAACCACCGTCGCGGGCGAGCAAAGGAGGTTCCGCAATGAGCGCGTCGGAGAGTAACGCGATCAGATCATCATGACCCTGAAGGTCATTTGTTGCCACGTTCAGAACATCGGGAAGTTCTGCCTCCGAAAGCGTTTTGCGCAGAAATAGACACTGTTCAAGCCCACTTCGAATTGCTGCAAGATCGCGGGGGCCCGCTCGATCAAGCGAGATGCGAGAGAGTGCGCGGTCAATATCCGGGACTTTGCGCAGGGCCTCGCGGGTTTGCTCGCGCTTCTGCGCATTCTCGAAGAAAAACGTTACGGCGCTTTGGCGGTCTTGAAGTGTTGCGAGATGTGTCGTTGGACTGGCAACGCGGCGATCAAGCAGCCGACTGCCCGCTGCAGTCATAGTGCGGTCGATGACTGAAATAAGTGAACCGTCGCGGCCCCCGCTTAGTGCATGGGTCAGTTCAAGATTGCGACGGGTTGCAGCGTCGATTTGCATGACGCGATTTGCTTCCTCCCGCCCGGGCGCGTTGAGCCGCGGCATTTGGCCTTTTTGGGTGATTTCGAGATAGTCGAATATCGCACCCATGGCGGAAAGTTCGGCCCGGGTGAATTGGCCGAATGCGTCGAGCGATCCGACCTCGAAATGCGCGAGCAGACGTTTCTCGGCTGATGTGCTGTCGAAGCTGGCACGGCTGAGCGGGATGGCGGCAAGGCCGGTGCCGGAGAGCACCTCGTCATAGGCGTCGAAATTGGTCTCTGACAGCAGTAATTCTTGAGGGGCGAGGCGGGCAAGATCGGGGCCAAGCCGCACCAGAGGGCATGGGGTAACACGGAACGTTCCGGTTGAAATATCGACCCATGCAAGCGCGCTTTCTCCGCGGATTTCCGAAAACGCTGCCAAGAAGTTATTGCGGCGGGCGTCGAGAAGGCTGTCCTCCGTCAATGTGCCAGGGGTGACAAGGCGCACGACATCGCGGCGAACGACAGATTTAGACCCTCTTTTCTTTGCTTCGGCTGGGTTTTCCATCTGTTCGCAAACAGCGACGCGGAAGCCTTTGCGGATGAGCGACAGAAGGTAATTTTCCGAAGAGTGGGCGGGCACGCCGCACATAGGAATGTCTTGGCCCAAATGCTTGCCGCGTTTAGTCAGCGCAATGTCGAGAGCGTCAGCTGCCGCGACCGCGTCGTCGAAAAACATCTCGTAGAAATCGCCCATCCGGTAGAACAAAAGCGCGTCTTGGTACTGGGCTTTGATCTCCAGAAATTGCGCCATCATAGGCGTTACGGATGCGCTGGCAGTGGCCACAAAAATCCCCCTCGGCTTGCGGTGCATGGAGTCTACAAATGCGTGGGGAGGGGGAAAAGGGGCAATCGGTTGTGTGTGCGGAAATGCGTGGGTAACAATGTCCACTGGCCCAATTGAAAGACATCCGATGACCAAAAACACCCGCGTTACGCCGGAAGAGGCGTTGAGCTACCACCTGGAACCCAAACCCGGAAAAATTGAGATCAGCGCTTCGACCCCGATGGCGACGCAGCGCGATTTGTCCCTGGCTTATTCGCCCGGCGTGGCAGTACCGGTGGAGGCCATCGCGGAAAACCCGGATACGGCTTATGACTACACGACCAAGGGGAACATGGTCGCTGTGATCTCTAACGGGTCAGCGATCTTGGGTTTAGGCAACTTGGGGGCGCTGGCGTCAAAACCGGTGATGGAAGGCAAGTCGGTCCTGTTTAAGAGATTCGCTGACGTGAACTCGATTGACCTAGAGTTAGACACTGAAGACCCGGATGCATTCATTAACGCGGTGCGCCTGATGGGGCCGTCTTTTGGCGGGATCAACCTGGAAGACATCAAAGCGCCGGAGTGTTTCATCATCGAACAGCGGCTGCGGGAGGAGATGGATATCCCGGTTTTCCATGACGATCAGCATGGGACAGCGGTGATTTGCGCAGCCGGGCTTCTGAATGCGCTGCATCTGACCGGTAAGAAGATCGAAGACGTGAAAATTGTTCTGAACGGCGCGGGCGCGGCGGGGATTGCTTGCGTTGAGCTGATCAAGGCGATGGGCGCGAAGCATGACAATTGCATCGCCTGCGACACAAAGGGGGTTATCTACCAAGGCCGGACCGAGGGGATGAACCAGTGGAAATCGGCGCATGCGGCGAAGACCACTGATCGGACCCTTGAGGATGCGATGAAGGGGGCGGATGTGTTTCTGGGTGTATCCGCCAAGGGTGCCGTGACCCAAGAGATGGTGAAATCGATGGCGGATAACCCGGTGATCTTTGCCATGGCAAACCCGGATCCGGAGATCACGCCGGAAGAGGCACATGAGGTACGACCGGACGCGATCGTTGCGACGGGCCGGTCCGATTATCCCAATCAAATCAATAACGTATTGTGTTTTCCCTACCTGTTTCGCGGTGCTTTGGACATTCGCGCGCGAACGATCAATGACGCGATGAAGATCGCTTGTGCGGAAGCTTTAGCGGAGCTCGCACGGGAAGATGTACCAGACGAGGTTGCGATGGCGTACGGCCGGAAACTGACCTTCGGCCGTGACTATATCATCCCGACGCCGTTCGACCCGCGGCTGATCTACATGGTGCCGCCTGCGGTGGCCAAAGCCGGGATAGACACTGCCGTGTCGCGCCGTCCAATTGTTGATTTTGATCAGTACGAAGCGGACCTTCGGGCGCGTTTGGACCCGACCGCAAGCATGCTGGACGGGCTTTATAACCGAGCGCGAAAAACGCAGGCGCGGATGATTTTTGCTGAGGGCGATGATGTGCGGGTGCTTCGCGCGGCGGTGTCTTACACGCGGTCCGGCCTTGGGCAGGCTTTGGTTGTCGGGCGTGAAGAGGACGTGCGGGAGAAGCTTGAAGCCGTTGGTCTGGCCGATGCCTACCGCGAGCTGACGATCGTGAACGCGCGTAATTCGGAGCATTTGGAGGAGTACCGGGCGTTTCTGTATGATCGTTTGCAGCGCAAAGGCTACGATAAGCAGGATGTGCACCGATTGGCAGCGCGCGACCGGCATGTATTTGCGGCTTTGATGCTGGCGCATGGGCATGGGGACGGGCTGGTGACCGGTGCTACGCGTAAATCGGCGCAAGTCCTGGGTCTGTTGAACCATGTGTTTGATATCTCGGAATCCGATGCGGCAGTCGGTGTCACGGCGCTTCTGCACAAGGGCCGGATCGTACTGATCTCAGACACACTGGTGCATGAATGGCCCGACGAACATGATCTGGCGCATATCGCGACGCGGGCTGCAGGGGCCGCACGGTCCTTGGGGCTGGAGCCGCGTGTCGCTTTTGTCAGCTTCTCGACCTTCGGTTATCCGGTCAGCGAACGCGCGGAGAAGATGTCCCATGCCCCTGAAATCCTGGCGCAGCGCGGTGTAGATTTTGAGTTTGACGGGGAAATGACCGTTGATGTGGCTCTAAACATGGAAGTTATGGCGGATTATCCGTTCTGCAAATTGTCTGGGCCTGCAAACATTCTGGTTGTTCCGGCACGGCACTCGGCGTCTATTTCGGTGAAGCTGATGCAAGAGGTGGCAGGTGCCACTGTCATTGGCCCAATTCTTAGCGGGTTGGAGCAGCCGGTGCAGCTTTGCGCTTATACGTCGACCGCCAATGACATTTTGAACATGGCGGTTATGGCGGCGTGTAAGGTTGGATAAAGAAAAGGCGGGGTATGTCCCCGCCTTTTTCGTTAAGCCGTACCGTCCCAGAAGGATTTGACCTTCTTGAAGAAGCCTGAGAGCTCCGGGTTGTTTTCCTGGCTCATCTGTTCGAACTCCTTCAGAAGTTCTTTTTGCTTTGAGGTCAGGTTTACCGGGGTCTCGACCGCAAGTTCGATGAACATGTCACCGGCGCCCGACCCGCGCAGCGCGGGCATGCCTTTGGCGCGCAGCCGCATTTGACGGCCAGATTGGCTGCCAGCCGGGACTTTGACGCGAGAACGACCGCCATCAATGGTTGGCACCTCGACATCGCCACCGACAGCGGCGGTGGTCATCGAAACGGGCACTCGGCAGAAGAGATCGGTGCCGTCGCGCTCAAACAGGTCGTGCTGCTCCACTTCGATGAAGATGTAGAGATCGCCAGACGGGCCGCCGCGCAAACCGGCTTCGCCTTCACCTGCGAGGCGAATGCGGGTCCCTGTTTCGACGCCTGCCGGAATATTACCCGACAGTGAGCGGTCTTTTTGTTCACGCCCAGTGCCGCCACAAACACGGCATGGGTTCTTGATGATCTGGCCGGAGCCGGAACAGGTCGGGCAGGTGCGTTCAACTGTGAAGAACCCTTGCTGCGCGCGAACCTTGCCCATGCCGTTACAAGTTGGGCAGGTCTGCGGCTCGGCGCCGCCTTCGGCACCGGTGCCATCACACGCAGAGCACACGACTGAGGTCGGCACGGTGATGGCTTTTTGCATGCCGTTATAGGCGTCTTCGAGGGAGATGCGCAGGTTGTAGCGAAGGTCGGAGCCACGGGACGCGCGTTGCCGCCCGCCGCGTTGCTGGCCGCCCATGAAATCGCCGAACAGGTCTTCGAACACATCGGAGAAGGCGGATGAGAAGTCGCCGCCGCCCATGCCGCCGGGACCGCGAGGTCCACCGCCACCGCCCATACCACCTTCGAAAGCGGCGTGACCGAACCGGTCATAGGCCGCCTTTTTGTCAGCGTCCTTCAGGACCTCATAAGCCTCATTCGCTTCTTTGAATTGCGCTTCGGCATCCGGGTTGTCGCGGTTGCGGTCCGGGTGCAGCTCTTTCGCTTTGGCGCGGTAGGCTTTCTTCACCTCATCGGCGGAAGCACCTTTGGATACGCCAAGTACATCGTAGAAATCGCGTTTTGCCATCAATCAGGTCTCCCCTGAAACCCATGAGACCGGCCGCTTTTTGGGACGGCCGGCCTCAGACGGTTTGGGTTTCAGCGCCACTTAGGAGGCGCGTTTGTCGTCGTCGCCGAGATCTTCGAAATCAGCATCCACAATGTCGTCATCAACACCGCGTAGAGTGTCGTCAGGCTCTTCATCGCTATCAGGGGCGGCCGCAGCGGCCTCATCCTGTGTGGCTTTGTAGATAGCTTCGCCGAGTTTCATGGAAGCCTCAGTGAGGTTTTGGATGCCGCCTTTGATCTTGGAGGCGTCTTCCGTTTCCAGAGTTTCTTCCAGTGCGTTCATCGCGAGCTCGATCGCCTCGACGGTAGAGCCGTCCACCTTGTCGCCGTGATCTTCGAGCGACTTTTTGGTGCCATGCAGCAGGCTTTCGGCCTGGTTTTTGGCCTCAACCAGCTCTTTGCGTTCGGCGTCGGCCTCGGCATTCGCCTCAGCGTCCTTGACCATTTGATCGATCTCGTCATCCGACAGACCGCCAGAGGCTTGGATCGTAATCGCTTGCTCTTTGCCTGTGCCTTTGTCCTTGGCGCCGACGGATACAATACCGTTGGCGTCGATGTCGAATGTCACTTCGATCTGTGGCAGGCCGCGTGGCGCTGGCGGGATTTCTTCAAGGTTGAACTGGCCCAGCATTTTGTTGTCGGCGGCCATTTCGCGCTCACCCTGGAAGACCCGGATGGTCACCGCGTTCTGGTTGTCTTCCGCGGTCGAGAAAATCTGCGACTTCTTGGTCGGGATCGTCGTGTTGCGGTCGATCAGGCGGGTGAACACGCCACCAAGCGTTTCGATGCCGAGAGACAGCGGGGTCACGTCGAGAAGAACCACGTCTTTCACGTCGCCCTGCAGAACACCGGCTTGAACAGCAGCGCCCATGGCAACCACTTCATCCGGGTTCACGCCTTTGTTTGGCTCTTTGCCAAAGAACTTGGTCACCTCTTCGATGACTTTTGGCATACGGGTCATGCCGCCGACGAGCACGATTTCATCCACGTCACCGGTGGTGAGACCCGCATCTTTCAACGCGTCTTTACACGGCTTGATCGAGTTTTTGATCAGGTCAGAGACCAGGCTTTCCAGCTTGGCACGGGTCAGCTTCATCACAAGGTGAAGTGGCTGGCCGCCATTGGGGTCCATCGAGATGAACGGCTGGTTAATTTCGGTCTGCTGGCTGGAGGAGAGCTCGATCTTCGCCTTCTCGGCCGCTTCCTTCAAACGCTGCAGCGCCATCTTGTCCTTGGTCAGGTCGACGCCGTTTTCCTTTTTGAATTCATCGGCCAGGTAGGACACGACGCGCATATCGAAATCTTCACCGCCGAGGAATGTGTCGCCGTTGGTGGATTTCACCTCAAAGAGGCCATCGTCGATTTCGAGGATGGTGATGTCGAACGTACCGCCGCCAAGGTCATAGACCGCGATGGTTTTGCTTTCTTTCTTGTCGAGGCCGTATGCCAGCGCCGCCGCGGTCGGCTCGTTGATGATGCGTAGCACTTCGAGGCCAGCGATTTTGCCGGCGTCTTTTGTCGCCTGACGCTGGGCGTCGTTGAAGTAGGCTGGTACGGTGATGACGGCCTGGTCAACATCTTCGCCAAGATAGCTCTCGGCGGTTTCTTTCATCTTTTGCAGAATGAAGGCGGAGATTTGCGCTGGGCTGTATTTGTCGCCACCAGCACCAACCCAGGCGTCGCCATTGCCACCGTCGACGATGTCGAACGGCATATTTTTCTTGTCTTTCGCGAGGTCTTTGTCGTCGAACCGGCGGCCGATCAGACGCTTGACCGCGAAGACAGTGTTGGATGGGTTTGTGACGGCTTGGCGCTTGGCGGCCTGGCCGACCAGACGCTCATCGTCAGTGAAAGCCACAATCGAGGGTGTCGTCCGGGCGCCTTCAGCGTTTTCGATAACGCGAGGCTGCGAGCCGTCCATGATTGCGACGCAGGAGTTTGTTGTTCCGAGGTCAATACCAATGACTTTGGCCATAGATTCAGGTCCTTCTTACTTTCGGCGATGTGGCGGAAGACAGACCCGTTTCGGCCTCTGCCCTCCAATCCCTATGAACCGGGGATGGCTCCCCATTTGGAGTTCTGGCGGTATATAGGTATGGGTCTTGGGTGCTGCAAGGCGGGAATGGCCATGAATTTTGCGAAAACCACCTGAGATTAACCAATTTTCTTGAGCTCCAGGATCACAGGGCGTTAGCTGCGGGCATGATGGGGCCCCTGCTTTTTCGAGATTTCAAGATTTACCGGGAATACTTAACGCTTTCTGAACAAAAGGCGCTTGTAGAGGAACTGCGCGTGGCCGCCGCCGACACACCCCCGTTTCAGCCTGTTTTGCGTAGTGGTAAGCGCATGTCTGTACGGATTACGTCATTTGGCGCACGCGGCTGGCTTCCAGATCAGACCGGATATCAGTACGCCGCCCAACATCCTAACGGAACACCTTGGCCCCCGATCCCGACATCTGTTCTGAAAATTTGGCAGGCTGTGTCCGAGGTCGACCGGCTCCCAGATTCTTGTCTGATGAATTTTTATGGTGAGGATACGAAGATGGGGATGCACCAGGATCGGGACGAGGCCGGGTTTGATTGGCCGGTCGTGTCCGTGTCCTTGGGTGACGAGGCGTTGTTCCGGATGGGCAACACGACCCGCGGCGGCAAGACGGAGAGCATCTGGCTGCGCTCTGGCGACGTTGTGGTGATGGGTGGCGCAGCGCGGTTGGCGTATCACGGGATCGACCGCATCCGGTTTGGATCGTCGACTTTGCTGAAAAAGGGCGGTCGACTAAACCTAACTCTTCGTGTCGCCGGTTAACGCCCTGCCGACCAACTGATGGATGCGTGTTTGCGGGTGTAGAACTCGCCCATGAGCCCAATCATGATCAGTATGACGCCGACCAGAAGCGGGTAGCTGACCGAGCTGAAATGCGGGTTGTAATTGATGAAAGCGAAGCCGCGCGCCTGGTCGATGGCGTGAAACAGCGGGTTCCAGTCAAAAAATGCAAGGATGTAGCCTGGCATCATGTTGGCCACGAACATTTTGCCGGAGGCAATCATGTTGGCGCGGCTGTAGACCATGGCAAGCGTTTGCGCGAAACCCGGAAACCAAGGCTTCATCGCCAAAAGCACCATGCCAACAGCAACCCCGGTGAACCAAGCCAGCAGAAACATGCCTACAGTGGGGATCGGTTTGTAAAACTCGATCGGGTGCCAAATCACGTGGACCGCGAACAAGATCAGCGCGGCAGAGAGCACCTGTAGATAAAGCGATGCAAGTGCGGCAGAGGCGATCGCGATCGCTGTGTTCATCGGTGCGTGTTTCATCATGGCCGAGGTTGGACCTTCGGACGCCATAACGGCGGTGACCGCTTTCGTATGGGTCAGGAACAGGAAGATGCCGGAGAGCAGATAGAGGATAAAATCACCACGAATGGCGTTGCCGCGCATCCCGAGAATCGAGAACATCAGGTAAAAGGCTGCGACAAAGATCACGGTTTGCATCACGTTGCTGGCCAAACCCACAAACGCATTGCGATGTGTCCGGCGCACTTGGCGGACGGTCGAAAAATAAATCAGCTCAGACAGCCCGATAGCGGTCCGGAAATGGGAGCGACGTTCCTCGGTCCTGAACATTTTTGCCTGCCTTTGCGCATGAAAAGGCGATACTGCGCCTGAAATCTTGCTGTTTTGTTAGAGACGGACCATAAGGGCCCCGAATTTGTAAAGCAACTTGGAGCCAGTTCGTCCGCTATGGATTATCAAGAAATCGCCACCGTTTTTCGCAAACTCGCCATTGAGGCGGGTGATATTATCATGGAGATCTACAACTCCGACGATTTCGAGGTGAAGTCCAAGTCCGATAACAGCCCCGTCACCGAGGCGGATGAGGCGGCGGATGCGCATATCGCGGCAGGCCTTGCCAAAGCCTTTCCGAACATTTTGGTCGTGACAGAGGAGCAGGCCGCCAGCCACGCGGAAAGCGCTGACACGTTTATTATTGTTGACCCATTGGATGGCACCAAAGAGTTTGTAAAACGCCGTGGCGATTTTACAGTGAACATCGCTTTGGTTGAAGCTGGTGTTCCGGTGCGCGGGGTCGTCTATGCGCCCGCGAAAGAGCGGTTGTTCATAACCGACGCAAGTGGCGCATCTTTCGAGGAAGCCGGCCCGTTCGATCCCGAGAAGCAGGGTCTAACCAAGCCTATTTCGGTCAAAACGCCTGACAATGATGCGCTGATCGTCGTCGCCTCCAAGTCGCATCGCGACCAAGCGACAGATGACTATATCAACAAATACAATGTGGCGGACATGACTGGCGCGGGCTCTTCTCTCAAATTCTGCCTGGTCGCAACGGGCGAGGCAGACCTTTATCCGCGCCTGGGCCGCACGATGGAATGGGATACGGCCGCAGGTGATGCGGTTTTGCGCGGCGCGGGTGGGTCGGTTGTTCGCTTTGACGACCACTCGGTCTTTACTTACGGCAAGCCGATTTATGAAAATCCGTTCTTCATTGCTTACGCGCCGGGTGTGGAGCTGAAACAGGCCTGATGTCGGTCGTCATTGTCATACCTGCACGCTATGCGTCTACCCGTTACCCGGGGAAACCTTTGGTCGAGTTGACCGGTGCCTCGGGCCAGAAACAGACCCTAATCGAACGCTCCTGGCGCGCGGCGATGGACGTGTCTGGCATTGACCGCGTTGTCGTTGCAACAGATGACGATCGTATCAAAAAAGCTGCCGAACATTTTGGGGCTGAAGTGGTTATGACCTCCCCCGATTGTGCCAATGGGACCGAACGCTGCGCTGAGGCATATGAAGCCTTGGGCGGCGGCTATGACATCGTGGTTAACCTGCAGGGTGACGCGCCTTTGACCCCGGCTTGGTTTATAGAAGCTTTGGTCGAAGGGATGCGGACCGACCCTGCCAGCATGGTCGCTACGCCGGTTTTGGCGACCGAAGGTGCTGCGCTCAACGGGTTCCTGGAAGACCGGAAAGCGGGCCGCGTTGGAGGGACCACAGCTGTCTTCGACAAGAATCACCACGCGCTCTATTTTTCGAAAGAAGTGGTCCCATTTACGTCTAAATCCTACGCAGATGGCGATACCACGCCGGTTTTTCATCATGTGGGCGTCTACGCCTACCGTCCTCAAGCGTTAATAGATTATAAACGCCTCGAACCCGGTCCTCTCGAATCGCTCGAAGGCCTTGAACAATTGAGATTTTTAGAAAATGGCCACGTGATTTTATGCGTCGAAGTGGACGCACGTGGACGGCAGTTTTGGGAGCTAAATAATCCCGAAGATGTGCCGAGATTGGAGAAAATGATGAGCGAGATGCAGCTGGGATAATTGGGGTTTGTTTCCCCGTGACACACAATCGCCTAACAATAGGGTGAACCGGTCACAAATTTGTCGCGATGTTAGGCGACTTACTGTCAAGAGTTAGACGCGAAAAGAGCTTAAAGATTGAGGGCCATATGAAACGCAAAGTCACCAAAGCGGTCTTTCCGGTTGCCGGACTTGGAACACGCTTCCTGCCAGCGACCAAATCTATCCCGAAAGAGATCATGACTTTGGTCGACAAGCCGTTGATCCAATATGCTATCGACGAAGCGCGCGCGGCCGGGATCAAGGAATTTATCTTTGTGACGTCGCGCGGCAAAGGCGCTTTGGAAGATTATTTCGACCACGCCCCCGAGCTTGAAAGCTCGCTGCGAAAGAAAGGGAAGAAGGATCTGCTTTCGACCCTGAAAAATACGAATATGGAAAGTGGCGCGATCGCCTATGTAAGGCAATACAAAGCCCTTGGTCTTGGGCATGCCGTCGGGTGCGCGCACCGGTTGATCGGCAATGAGCCTTTTGCAGTCATTCTGCCCGATGATGTCATTGCGGCCGATACGCCTTGCCTTCAGCAAATGACGGAAGCGCATGCAGAGACCGGCGGATGTATGGTCGCTGCGATGGAAGTGCCGCCAGAAAAGGCATCGGCTTACGGCGTTTTGGACGTTCGCGAAGATATGGGATCCATGGTGTCGGTGAATGGCATGGTCGAGAAACCTGCGAAAGAGGAAGCACCGTCGAACTTGGCTGTGATTGGCCGCTACATCTTGACGCCAGACGTGTTGAAGAATCTCAATAAGATGAAAAAAGGCGCGGGCGGAGAAATCCAGCTGACTGACGCTATTGCTAAAGAAATCCAGGCTGGGCGTGATGTTTACGGCTACCGGTTCCGTGGCCAGCGCTTTGATTGCGGCTCTAAAGCAGGCTATTTGCAGGCGACGGTTGCCTTTGGTCTTGCGCGTGCTGAGTTGAAGGATGAGTTTGGTTCTTATCTGGATGAAATGTTGTCTATGCGACAGGCGGCTGAGTAGTCCTTCAGGGACGAAACGCACATGACTCATGTTTTGGTGACAGGCGGGGCCGGGTTTATCGGCTCCCATGCTTGTAAGGTTCTCGCGCAATCGGGGTATGTCCCTGTTACGGTCGACAACCTTTCGACGGGCTGGGAAGACGCCGTCAAATTTGGGCCTTTTGAGAAGGCCGATCTTCAGGACCGTGGGCGCTTGGACAAGATTTTTGCGCGCTATCAGCCTGAGGCCATCCTGCATTTTGCGGCATTCAGCCAGGTTGGCGAGTCGATGACCGACCCTGGGCTTTACTGGCGCAATAACGTCATGGGCTCGTTGACCTTGATCGAAGCCTGCGTCGCCGCAGGCTGCAAGAATTTCGTCTTCTCCTCCACTTGCGCGACCTATGGTGAGCAAGACGGCGTGGCTCTGACGGAGCAAAGCCCGCAAGCACCCATTAACGCCTACGGAGCCTCAAAACGCGCGATCGAGGATATTCTTGAGAATTTCGAGGCGAGCCACGGATTGCAGCATGTAATCTTTCGCTATTTCAACGTGGCTGGTGCGGACCCGGATGCTGAAGTTGGAGAGTTCCATCAGCCTGAAACGCACCTGATACCGCTGGTATTGGATGCGATAGATGGTAAGCGCGATGCGTTGACGATCTATGGGACAGATTATGATACGCCTGATGGAACCTGTATACGAGATTATGTGCACGTGATGGACTTGGTCGATGCACATATCCTTGGTCTGAAGTGGTTGCAGGATGGCAAGGGAAGTGCTGCGTTCAATTTAGGCACGGGAAGCGGTTTCTCGGTCCGGGAAGTTATTGACAACAGCGCTGTGATCACAAATCGTGAGGTTCCTATTGTTGAAGGTGCAAGACGACCGGGAGATTGTACGAAGCTTGTGTCGGGCAGCGGCGCGGCACGGGATAAGCTTGGTTGGACCCCGACACGCTCGACGATGAAGGCGATGGTGAGCGATGCCTGGAGATGGCACCAAAACGGGCATTACGACAAATAGCGCAATCCTTCCGGCGCAACCGGTTTTGCGCCAAGCGGTTGAAGCCTATCGGATGCGATGGAAACGGCGGCGTCTGTTGTGGCGGGCCTTTCGGTCACGGCATCAACTGACAGTTCTGCAAGACAAGACGGGTTCGATAGGCGCGCGCTCGATTCTGCTATTTTGTGTCGTGCGGAATGAGAAAGTGCGCTTGCCGCATTTTCTGAAATATTACCGCGCGCTCGGCGTGGATGCGTTTTTCTTTGTTGATAATGGAAGCGATGATGGGACGCTGGAGCTGCTGTTAAAGCAGGACGATTGTTCGGTTTGGCAAACACAAGCAAGCTATAAAGCAGCCCGGTTTGGCATGGACTGGATCAATCATCTGCTCCGTGTTTACGGATCGGGTCGGTACTGTCTAACGGTCGATGCGGATGAGCTGATCGACTTTTCAGGCATGAATAGGGTCGATTTAAAGGGGCTGAGAGCTTGGATGGAAGCGCGTGATCGCGCCTCACTTGGTGGGCTCATGATCGAACTCTTTCCGAAGGGATTGCTTGGGGCATCAGAGTTTGAGCCGGGAAGTGATCCTTTGCGAAGACTGACTTTCTTTGATGCAAGGTCATACCGCGCAAAGCGTCAGACGCCGCTTAGGAACCTTTGGGTTCAAGGTGGCGCGCGTGAGCGTGTATTTTTCAAAACCGACCCGAGACGCTCGCCAACGCTGAACAAAATTCCCCTTGTTAAGTGGCAACGGGGATATGCCTATGTGAACTCAACTCATTCCATGCTGCCGCCAAAAATGAACGAGGCTTATATCGATGGGCTGGGTGAGATGCAGCCGAGTGTTGCACTGCTGCATACTAAGTTTTTGCCAGATGTTGTCGCGCGCTCGGCGGAAGAGAAAAAGCGCGGCGAGCATTTTTCCAATTCTCGCGCCTTTGATGCCTACTATAACGCTTTGTGTGCAGATTTAGAGCTTTGGCACGAGGATGCCCGGCTCTACGAAGGGCCAGAGCAGTTAGAAGCCTTGGGTCTTATCAAAGCTGGCGATTGGGAGCGGTGAAATCGCTGGCCTTCCAATTCCGTTAAGAAATTAAGACAATCTACCATAATTGGGCATAGTACACGACGCTACTTGAAACGAGGAGCGAAAAGGATTCGAATTGAAGCTT
>JAPORH010000179.1 GCA_026710325.1 Litoreibacter sp.
TTTTTGTTCACCCGGAGATTACGCCAACTTCAAATTTCCACCAAATTCGCGACACAACCCATAGTCGGTACCCAAAAGCGCGAATTTCTCAACGCCCAGCTCTTCCAGGAAGTAATCCACCGCAGGGATCGCCTGCTGGTTGGGGGCAGCACCGGTGTAGAAGACGTTTTTGGAGCTCTCTTCGCCCTCATACTGGACAGGGTAGAACATCAAGCCGTTCAATTCTTCCAGAACCGGCAGCGCGGATTTGCGCGACACGGAAGTCCACGAGCCGAAGATCACGTCCACTTCAGACACGGTCAGCAACTCACGCGCTTTTTCAGCGAAGAGCGGCCAGTCGGACGCCGGGTCGACGACAACCGCTTCAATCTCGCAGCCCAATACGCCGCCTTTGGCGTTTTGCTGCTCAACAAGCATGAGCATTGTGTCTTTTAACGTTGTCTCGGAGATGGCCATCGTGCCGGACAGCGAATGCAGCACGCCGATTTTCACTGGGTCGGCGCATTCCGCGGCAGCGAGCCCAGTTGTTCCGAGCAGCGCGGCCATAGCAATGGAAGAGAGTTTAGTTTTGTGAGCCATAAGTCTGGTTCCCCGTTGTGCTGCGAAACATGGACAAAAAAGCAGCGCTTTTGCCCGCTCCCCAACCGGTATAAGCAGGGATCGCAACTGTGATGTTGTAGTCGCGCGACGGAGGGAATCTGCCAGGATCATCCGTCGTGCGGCGCTGTATAGCCCGAGCGGGCCTGCGTAATAGGACCAGCCATGTCGCCTAAGGCCAGCGCGAGGGTCGCATTTGTGACAGGGTTTGGCGAATTGCCCAGCATATTGCCTAAAATTTCCCTATTTGCTTATTTTTTGATCAAAAACTGCAGCATATTCGTTCGGAATCGCGCTCAAATTTTACGTTCCTTGCCAATTTCTTAGGAGCGCGACAAATGCGCCGTTTCGTGAAAAATTGACAACCGACTCGTGGAAAAGTTGCACACGGTAAGCTAGCTTTGGGTCATGAGTAGCGAGGACCATTTCACGAAAGCGACGACTTTTGAGCGCGCCGTCAGGCGATTGCTGCGTCCGCTGCTGCGCGCCTTGATCGCAAAAGGTGTGACCGCACCTACCTTCTACCGCATTGTGAAACAGTCCTATGTCGATGTCGCTATTTCCGAACTTGGCGACTACGCAACCGACAGCCGGGTCAGCATTCTCACAGGTGTGCATCGGCGCGATGTGAAAACCTTTCGCAATATAGACGCAGACGTCGAGCCGGATCCGGGTCGCCGGGCCTCGATCCTGAGTACGGTGATCGGGCGTTGGCTCTCTCATCCCGACTACCAAGATGACACTGGCGCGGCTCGCGCTTTACCACGACAAAGCGAGAATGACGGCGCGCCTAGCTTTGATGCGCTCGTGCAATCCGTCAGCCGCGACATTCGCCCGCGCGCCGTATTGGACGAGCTCGAACGGCAGGGCGCAGTGCGTGTGGAAGATGGCCAAGTGCTTCTAAAGGCCGAGGGCCTGATCGGCTCGGCCGATGCCGAGCAGAAGCTTCATTTCTTCGCGGCCAACCTGGGCGACCACATGAACGCCGCCGTCGAAAACCTGATTTCGGAAAACCCCGAACATCTGGAGCGCGCAGTTTTCTACAACCATTTGAGTGAAAACTCCGTTGCTCACCTCGAGACAAGGGCGCGGGAGCTTGGCCTTGAGACGCTGCAAGAACTCAACACCCTTGCAAGTGAACGCCAGGAGCAAGAGAAAAACACCCCCGACGCAACCCATCGGTTCCGGTTCGGGCTGTTCTTTTACAAAGAGGACGAACGTGACCAAGACCAATAGCTCCATCATCTCATCGCCCAGACTTGGGAGGCGCGGCTTTTTGACATTGTCTGCGGCGGCGGTTTTGGCGCCTGGCTTTGGAAAGGCGCAGTCCAACACCCGCGAGGTTGAAGGCGGGATCGGCGGCACTGGCATCGTGGGCCTCGTAACGGAGCTCGCCGCATTGTCGGTTGCAGGCAGCCGATTGACCGTCGATCAAAACACGACCTTCACCGACGCTATTGGTTCGGTCTCGCGAAATGAGCTGGCGCTCGGTGATAGCGTTACGGTTGAAGCTTTTGGTGCATCTGGTGCCCTCACCGCACGGCGCGTAAATCTCACCTATCCATTGGTTGGAAATGTCGCCGACATCTCCGCCTCCCGCCGCAGCTTCAATGTAAATGGCGCGACTGTTCAGATGCAGGCAGGCGGTATCTCATTTGCTGAGGGCACACGCATAGCCGTTTCAGGGTTATGGCGCGGCAACGCCGTGGTCGCGACGCGGCTCAAAAAAGTTGCTCCGGGCCTTGATGTGATCGCTGGCGATGTCACGCGCCGTATCGCGGGAACCCAGATTGGCCCATTGCGCGTTACCGGCCAGAATATTGGACGTGCCGCTGACGGCTCATTCGCCAACGCCCTTGGACGCTTTGATGCGGCTAACAACCGGTTCGCGATTTCGAGCTTTGAGAACGCCCGCTTCCTCGGCGCAGCCGGTCCGCTAAAGCGATTGGCGATCGAAGGTTACCTAGAGCCGACCGGTTCCGCTCCGGGCTTCCGAATTTCCGGGCTCGGCCACAGCTTCGCGCGCAACATTGACCTCAGCGCATTCGCAAGCGGCAAGACGCTTTTCAGCGGCCCCTATACCGGGTTGTTTGAAGCCCGTCGGGGCGTAAAGCTGCCAGAGAATTTTGAAGCGCAACGCCGGTTTTTGAACCGCATCGCAACCTGATTTTTCGCGAACTCGCTCTACTACGAAAAGGTGACTGGTAAATTTGCCTACCTACTGGTAGGTAGAGTCCAACTAAGGAGCTTGCCCCAATGGAACTCAACGCCGATTTCTCAAAACCTGTCATCATTCATTCCGACGAGCTGGAGTGGCAACCCTCCCCTATGAAAGGCGTCGACCGGCGCATGCTTGACCGGATCGGCGGCGAAGTGGCACGCGCCACAACGATCGTGCGCTATGCGCCCGGCAGCCATTTCTCCGCCCACACCCATACTGGCGGGGAGGAGTTCATCGTGCTCGGAGGCGTATTTCAAGATGAGCATGGCGACTTCCCGGCAGGCACCTATGTGCGCAACCCGCCTACCTCCTCGCATACCCCGGGCTCTGAGCCGGGCTGCGTGATCTTCGTCAAACTCTGGCAGTTTGACATGGAGGACCGCACCCAGTTTCGCAAAAATATGGCGGAGGAACTCGGCGCACCGGTAAACGGCGTCGCCACCACGATATTGCACGAAGACGCGCGGGAACGCGTGACCTATAGCCATCTCGGACCGGGAACGACATTCGAGATGGAGGAAAGCGCCGGGATCGAGCTTTTAGTGATCGACGGAGAGCTAGATGCTGAGGGTGAAACCCTGCGCAGAGGCTCTTGGCTTCGATTGCCGGAAGGATCCCATCTAAACGCCAAGGCGACGGGGGAAGGTGCAAAAATCTGGATCAAGTCCGGGCATCTGCCTTACGCCAAAGCGCCCGCTGTTTGATCACCCTATGAACACGGACATCCTGATCATCGGCGCAGGGCTCGCGGGGCTCAGCTTAGCCGAGCGCCTTGCGAGCCAGAGCCGTAACGTATCACTCGTAGAGGCGCGCGATCGTGTCGGCGGCCGGGTCCTTTCCGAAGCGCAAGGCAGCGCAGGTTTCGACCTTGGCCCGGCATGGTTTTGGCCAGGCCAGCCGCGCATGGCAGCGTTGACCACCCGGTTCGGACTGCGCGTGTTCGAGCAAAACGCTGAGGGCGATCTGCTGTTCGAAGATGAACAAGGGCAGGTCCAGCGCGGGCACGGATACGCGTCAATGGAAGGCTCATTTCGTATCGAGGGCGGCATTGCGAGCTTAGTCCAGGCTCTGAGCGCGCAATTGCCCGAGGGCACGCTGCGCCTAAGCTCTCGCGTCATCCAGCTAGAACGTACGCCCAAGTCGGTCATAGCTACCCTGAGCTCAGGGGAAACGATCACGGCCAGCAGGGTCGTGCTCGCACTACCGCCGCGCCTCGCCGCCCAGATAAAATTTGTCCCAGCCCTCCCCCCAGATGCCATGGGAACGCTGAGCCAAATTCCGACTTGGATGGCAGGACAAGCAAAGCTCGTCGCGATATATGCCCATCCCTTTTGGCGCGCCTCAGGCCTTTCGGGCGACGCTATGAGCCGTTACGGGCCAATGGTCGAAATCCATGATGCGAGCCCTGCCCAAACAGGACCCTTCGCCCTATTTGGCTTTGTTGGTCTACCTCCTGCAGCACGGCGTGATGAAACGGCGCTCAAGACCAAAGCGATCGATCAACTGATACGCTTGTTCGGCCCCAAAGCGGCCGACCCAGTCGCGGTGCATTTAAAGGATTGGGCGCAGGACCCGGACACCGCCACTGAGGCCGATCAAGCCCTACTACGCACCCATCCCCGCTACGGGATGCCAGCTGAACTGGACGGGCTTTGGGACGGGGCACTGCTCTTCGGTGGGAGCGAATGTGCGCCTCAGTTCGGCGGCTTCCTCGAAGGGGCACTCGAAGCGGCGGAGGACGTCGCCACCCGTCTCGCGCGATCCAAAACCGATGAAGCACAATATGCAGGCTGATACCAAAACCGCTTTGCTCGATTTGGCTGAGCGCGCCGTACGCAGCCGCGGCTATGACGGGTTCAGCTATGCAGACCTGGCGCGCGCTCAAGGCATTCGCAAAGCGTCGATCCACTATCACTTTCCGACAAAAGCCGACCTGTCGCAAAACCTCATGGCGCGTTACCACACACGGTTTGAAAAACAATTGTTGCGGATCAATGCGCATCACGACAGGCCGGAGGACCGGCTCGATGCGCTGGTTAAGCTCTACCGTGACGCTTTGAACAACGGTCAAACGCTTTGCCTTTGCGTGGCGTTCAGCGGAAGCCATGACAGCCTTGCCCAACCCGTTCGTGCGCAAATCCGGGCTTTCCGGCAAATGGTCGTGGATTGGATCGCCGCAAACCTGCCATCTACATGCGACGATCAAGGATCACAAGCGCAAGGTATCCTCGCCCAGCTCGAAGGTGCGCATCTGGCCGCACGAATGTCCGAGGATGTTTCGCTGTTCGACGCCGCCACAGCAACCCTCGTCGCACGCGTCAGAAGCTGATCTTCAACCCGTCCTCGCCTAAAAAAAACGGTCCAGACCAATGCGGGCGGATCGCCGCATCCCAATCTGCGGAAGAAAAACCTGGGTCGTCTGACGGCAACAAGTGGTGCAGCGCAAGCGCACCCAACCCGGCCTCAGATGCAAGCTTGGCGGCATCCGCGGCCAAGGTATGCGAGCGCTTGAGATGCGTCATCAATCGGTCGTCGCCGTTGCCGACACGTTCCGCCAACGCCTCCAGTGCCTCGCCCAGCATAGCCTCATGGATCAACAGATCGGCACCCCGCGCAAACTCAATGAGGGGCGGGAAATAGGCCGTATCGCCAGAGAAGACGACCCGCTTTCCAACCGCCGCAAAGGACAGGGCAAAGCAATCGACCAGTGGCGGGTGGTCCACCCGCAAAGCGTGTATCTCAACCGGTCCGACCTGCGTCACCTCACCCTCTTCGATCCTTTGCACCGACACCAACGCCCTCAAATCCGGTCGGCCTTCATCCTCGATCCGCAACTCAATGTCATCCTTCATCGACAACAAAAAATGCTCCCAATACCGCTCCAATCCAGCAGGCCCCCAGATCTCAACCGGCGTGCTGAGCCCTGCTGTCCATGCGGTGTGAAGAAGCGGACCAAGTTCTAGGTAGTGATCTGAATGCAAATGGGTGACGAAAATGGTCGACAGGTCCTTCAGCGCGACGCCTTGATCGACTAAGCCACGGGCCACACCAAGCCCGCAATCAACCACAATGGACCGCCCTGCCAGCGACAGCAGGCTTGAAGTAGGCATGGTTGAACCTGTCCGGATCGCGGGGCCACCCTTTGTGCCCAGCAGCGCAACATAGTCGTTCAACTCGTCTCTCCTCCTCCGAAGCGTTAGCACGTTTTATGCGGTGAAAGACGCGAAGTGGAAAGCACCACATTTGAACAGGCAAGACAATCTATGTCGAAAAATATCTAATTCACGTCTGAAAACCGTCACATAGGAACGACAAAAAATGGTTAGGCTGACGCGAGTCAGGGAGGGTTTCCGATGAAAGATGCTGCCGATATCGCGGAAGGGTATGACGCCAAACCCGCACGCTCACTGTCCCTAAAAGCAGATGCCTACACGCAACAAAGGTGGTTTGACGCAGACTTGAAAACCATCCTCTCGCGCAGCTGGCAATGGGTGTGCCATGTCGAAAAGACACGGGAGCCCGGAGCCTACGTGACCGCCGAAATTGCCGGACATCCGATAGCGATTGTCCGCGACAAATCCGGCGTGCTGCGCGCCTTTTATAATGTCTGCAAACACCGCGCCCATGAGCTTCTATCTGGCGCGGGCAACACCACCCGCATTATGTGTCCCTACCACGCCTGGGTCTACAAGCTGGACGGGCAACTCGCCCGCGCGCCGCATACAGAGAACCTCGAAGACTTCCGCACAGAAGAGATTTGCCTCGATCAAGTTCAGGTGGAGGAGTTCTGCGGCTTCGTCTTTGTCAATCTCGACCCGAACGCGGCCCCGTTGGCCAAGCAATCGGGCAATCTCGAAACTGAAATCCGCCATTGGGCGCCGGATGTTGACCAGCTCACCTTTGGCCACCGCCTGACCTATGACATCAAATCGAACTGGAAGAATGTCGTCGACAATTTCCTCGAATGTTACCACTGCCCGACGGCGCATAAGGACTTCTGCGACTTGGTGGACATGGACACTTACAAGGTCACAACCCACGGCATCTATTCCAGCCATATGGCGGATGCCGGGCAAGGCGCGAACTCGGCCTATGATGTTTCAAATGCCACTGTGCGCACCCATGCAGTTTGGTGGCTGTATCCCACGACCTGCCTGATGCGCTACCCGGGACGCTCCTCGATGATCGTGCTGAACGTCATCCCTATGGGCCCCGACCGCACTTTGGAGACCTACGATTTCTTTCTAGAAACACCCGAGCCCGACGCGATGGAACTCGACGCGATCCGCTATCTCGACGAGGTTTTGCAGGTCGAGGATATTGGCCTTGTTGAGAGCGTACAGCGCGGCATGAACACGCCCGCCTTTACCCAAGGCCGTATCGTGCATGACCCCGACGGCTCCGGCAAATCGGAACATGCTGTGCATCATTTTCATGGACTTGTGCTGGATGCCTATGCTCAATCTGGTGAATGATCTCAGGCCACCACAAAGTGATGCATTACCAGCCGCCACCCTGGCCCCTTTGAAGCCCGCACTCTCGCACTTCAAAGGATAGAGACATGACCAAACCCAATATCGTCATTATCATGGCCGACCAGCTCGCGCCGCATTTCACCGGCCCTTACGGCCATAAAGTCGTCAAAACCCCGCATATAGATGCGCTGGCCGCGCGCGGCATGCGCTTTGATGCGGCCTATTGCAACTCGCCGCTCTGCGCACCATCGCGCTTTGCTTTCATGTCGGGCCAGCTGATCAGCCGGATCGCGGCCTATGACAATGCGTCGGAGTTCAAAGCCTCGATCCCGACCTTCGCGCATTACCTGAAAGCGCTCGGCTACCGCACCTGCCTGTCGGGCAAGATGCATTTCGTTGGCCCCGATCAGAAACACGGGTTTCAGGACCGTGTGACCACCGATATCTACCCCGCCGATTTCGCCTGGACCCCCGATTGGGAGGCCGCGGATGAGCGGATCGACAAGTGGTATCACAACATGCAGACGGTCAAGGACAGCGGGGAGGCGATTGCCACCTACCAGATCGACTATGACGATGAGGTCGGCTTCGCAGCGCGGCGCTGGCTCATAGACCGCGCGCGCAACCGCGCGGGCGGTGACCAAACACCCTTCGCCATGGTTGCCAGCTTCATTCACCCGCATGACCCTTATGTCGCCAGGCCCGAATGGTGGAACCTTTACACCGATGATGAGGTCGACATGCCCGCCTATGTGCCAGCTTTGGAGGATCAGGACCCCTTCGCGCGCCGCGTCATGGATGGGATCGAGGCCTCTTATATTCCGCTTACCGAAGAAGAAGTCCGCCGCGCCCGCCGCGCCTACCTCGCCAATGTCAGCTATTTCGACAGCAAAATCGGGGAGATCGTCGCGACGCTGGAAGAGACCGGGGAGATCGACAACACGATCATCATCGTCACGGCTGACCATGGCGACATGCTGGGCGAGCGAGGCTTGTGGTTCAAGATGAATTTCTTCGAGCATTCCGCTCGTATCCCGCTCGTCATGGCCGGGCCGGGCATTGCCACAGGAAGCGCGCCAAACGCGTGCTCGCTCGTTGATATGTTGCCAACCCTGATCGATTTCGCTGGCGGCGATGACACCATGTTTGGCGAGCCGGTGGACGGGCGAAGTCTTGCGCCACTTGCCCGGGGCGAAACCCAAGAAGAGGACGTCTCAATCGGCGAATACTGCGCGGAAATGACCCCCTACCCCGTCTACATGATCCGGCGCGGGGCGCTGAAATACATCCATTGCGACATCGACCCGCCGCAGCTTTTTGACCTGTCGAACGACCCGCTTGAAAAGGTTAATCAGGCCGAAAACCCGGACTACGCCGAAGCCGCCAAAGCCTTCGCAGCTGAGGTCGCACACCGCTGGGACAGCGAGAAACTGCGTAGCGACGTGATCAAAACCCAGAAATCGCGCCGCGCCCTGCATGCAGCGATGGAAGCGGGCGCGGGCGAGCATTGGGACTACAACCCACCGTCTGATGCCTCCCAGCAATATGTGCGCAACCACATGGATTGGGCTGAGGCTGACAGCCATTACCGGCTCGACCCGAAAGGGGTAAAACCATGATGTTGAAAGGCAAAACCGCGCTCGTCACCGGCGCGCGCGGAGGGATCGGCCGCGCCATTGTGGGCCGCTTCCTGCGCGAAGGTGCGACGGTTTATGCCGCGGACTTGACGCCCGAGGGCTCGCTCGCCGCGCATGACGAGGATGGCAGCATTTTTGTGAAGCTCGACGTGACATCCGAGGCCGACGCGGTCGCTGCGATGGAGCAAGTCAAAGCAGAGGCTGGAAAACTCGACATCCTTGTCAACGCCGCAGGTATCGAGATCGAGAAGACGATCGAAGACACCAGCCTTGAGGAATGGAACCAAAGCTTCGCCGTCAACGTCACCGGCACGTTCCTGACGTCAAAATATGCGCTTCCTTTGATGCGGGAAGCCGCAAAGGGTGGCAGCAGCGCCAGCCTGATCAATTTCGGCTCCTATGACGGATTCATCGCCGATCCCGGCCTCGCCGCCTATTGCGCCACCAAGGGCGCGGTGCATGCGCTGACCCGCGCTATGGCATGCGATCACGGCCCCGAAGGCATACGCGTCAACGCCATCTGCCCCGGCTATATCGACACGCCCATGCTGCAAAGCTTCTTCGAAGGTGAGGGCTCCGGCGGTGGCGGAGGCAACATCGAAACGCTGCAAAAGGCTGTGCGTGATGTACATCCCATGCGCACCTATGGCACGCCTGACGACATCGCCAATCTGGTCAATTGGCTGGCCAGCGATGAGGCGCGTTATGCCTCCGGACAACTTTGGGTTTTAGACGGAGGGTTGAGCGCGCAAGTTCAACAAATGAAGCTATGAAACCAATCATCATCACCTGCGCCCCCACAGGCGGCATCCACACCCCGACCATGTCGGAGCATCTGCCGATCACGCCCGCTGAGATCGCAACCGCAGCTATTGAGGCGGCCGACGCCGGGGCCTCCATCGTCCACCTGCACGCCCGCGACCCGGAGACCGGCAAGCCCGACCCACGCTCGGAAACCTTCCAGCAGTTTCTGCCGGTCATAAAACAAGCCACGGACGTCGTCATCAACGTCTCCACCGGGGCGGGCCTTGGAATGTCGATGGAGGAACGCCTACGCGCCGCAACAGATGCCGCGCCCGAAATGGCATCTCTCAACATGGGCTCAATGAATTTCGGTATCTTCCCGCTCCTGGAAAAATACGACAACTGGAAATTCGATTGGGAGCCCGAATTCCTCGGCATGACCAAGGATTTCATCTTTCCCAACACGTTCGAGACCATCGAATACGCGCTGGTCAATCTGGGCCAGAAACACAGCACCAAGTTCGAATTCGAATGCTACGATCTGGGCCATCTCTACAACGTCAAGTATTTCGTCGACAAAGGCCTGATCAAGCCGCCTTTCTTCATTCAGTTTGTGCTGGGCATCTTGGGCGGCGCCGGGGCGGAGCTGGAAAACCTACAGCACCTCAACCGCATGGCCGACAAGCTGTTTGGACCAGAAAACTATGAATGGTCCGTTCTAGGCGCAGGCCGCCACCAGATGCCCATGGCCACGCAATCTGCGCTTTTGGGCGGCAACCTTCGGGTCGGGCTCGAAGACAGCCTTTATATCAGCGCGGGCGAGCTAGCCGTGTCCAACGCCCAACAGGTCGAAAAGGTACGCGGCATTGTGGAAGCCTTGGGCCGGACAGTGGCATCGCCAGATGAGGCACGCGAGCGGCTGGCGCTCAAAGGCGGCGACCGGGTGAATTTTTAGGGGAGAGATGAGATGCTGATCAACGGAGAACTGGTAACGGGTGACGGCGAAAAGCTGAGCGTTGTCGACCCGTCCACAGGCGCAGAAATCAAGCAACTGGCCGAAGCCAGCGAAGAGCAACTGCGCGCTGCGACCGCTGCGGCCAGCGAAGCGTTCGAGACATACTCCAGCACGACACCCGGCGAGCGCGCGGCGTTGCTGCTCGCGATTGCCGACACGATTGAAGCGAACCAGGACGAACTGGCAGAGCTGGAAAGCCTCGACGTGGGCAAACCCTGGCCGTCCGCCCGCGATGATGAAATGCCTTTAACCATCGATACGTACCGCTTCATGGCGGGTGCTGCGCGCACCATGACGGGCTCCGCCACTGGAGAATATGTCGAGAGCCACACATCTATGATCCGCAAGGACCCTGTTGGCCCAGTTGCGTCAATTGCGCCTTGGAACTACCCGTTGATGATGGCCGCTTGGAAGATCGCGGCACCTTTGGCGGCGGGCTGCACAATGGTGCTGAAACCCTCCGAGATCACGCCGCTTTCAACACTGCGGCTGGCCGAGTTGCTCAATGAGGTCCTGCCCAAAGGCGTCTTCAACATCGTCCACGGGCGCGGCGCGACCATCGGGGACGCGCTGATCAACGACCCGTTGATGGAAGCCATCTCGATCACCGGCTCCCCCGCCACCGGCATGGCCGCGATGCGCGCGGCCTCCAACCAAATCCGCCACGTGCATCTAGAACTCGGCGGCAAAGCCCCAGTCATCGTGTTCGACGACGCAGATATCGACGCGGTGGCCGAAACCATCCGCTATGGCTCCTTCTTCAACGCGGGCCAGGACTGCGCCCAGCCAACGCGCGTCATGGTGCAGGTCGGGCTCTATGACAAGCTGGTGGCCGCGGTCTCCGATCAGGTTGGTCAAATCAAGATCGGCGGCCCAAAGGAGGACGGGACAGAGATGGGGCCCATTGTGAGCGCCACGCAGCGCGACCGCGTGGCAGGCTTTGTCGAACGCGCGCGTGCCGCAGCCGAAATCACCGTGGGCGGCGCGCAAGGGGCGGGCGACGGGTTCTTTTACCAGCCCACCGTTGTGGCAAATGTCGACAATGACGCTGAGATCGCCACGTCCGAGATCTTCGGCCCCGTCGTAACTCTTTCCCGCTTTACCGACGCGGAAGAAGCGCTGATGCTCGCCAACGCCTCCCGCTATGGACTTGCCTCTTCGGTCTGGACAAAGGACCTGTCGACAGCGATGAAAATGACCTCCCGCCTGCGCTACGGAATGACCTGGGTCAACACCCACGGGATGCCCACGGCGGAGATGCCATGGGCCGCGATGAAAGGCTCTGGCACAGGCTCGGACATGTCGGTCTACGCGCTCGACGCCTACACGTCAGTGCGCCATGTGATGATTGCGCATTGAGACTGGCGGGCAAGAAAGCGCTCGTAACAGGTGGGCGGCAAGGTATCGGGCGCGGTATCGTGGAGGCCTTTCTCGCAGAGGGTGCCTCAGTCATGACCTGCGGGCGAGGACCCAAGCCGGACGACCTACCCGACGGCGTAACCTGGAACATGTTGGACGTGTCCGACACCGCTGCCGTGCAAGCGTTGGCCGAAGCGACCAAAGGGGTCGATGTTCTGGTCAATAACGCCGGCGTGCAGGTCGAAAAGACGGTCGTGGACAGTAGCGACTCTGATTGGGACCTCGTCATGGGCGCTAACGCAAAGGGCGTCTTCAACATGTGCCGCGCCTTTATTCCGGTCATGAATAAGGGCGGCTCGATCATCAATATCGGCTCAATCTCCGGCAAAGTCGCCGACCCGTCCATGGCGCTTTACAACGCTTCCAAGGCCTTTGTGCACGGGCTCACCCGCTCTATCGCGGTGGACCATGGCCCGGATATCCGCTGCAACGCGATCTGCCCCGGCTGGATCGAGACGGGCATGTTGGAGGCGGGCTTTGACCTTGCAAATGACCCCGCCCACGCCAGACAAGACGCTCTGTCGCGCCATGCAACCCGCCGCTTCGGCAAGCCCGAAGACATCGCCGCTATGGCCGTATGGCTGGCCTCCGACGAGGCCAGCTTTGCGACTGGACAGCTTTTCACCGTGGATGGCGGCATGACCGCCGCCTCCCCCATCAATCCGGGGCTTATGTAATGAACAATACGGCAATCATCGGCGCGGGCGTTATCGGGGCAAGCTGGGCGTCGCTGTTCCTCGCGGCCGGCAAGAACGTGGCGGTTTATGACCCCTCCCCCACCGTCGCGGCGGACGTCACCAAATATGTCGAAACCGCTTGGCCAGTGCTCGAAGAATTGGGCTTGACGGAACCTGGCCGAAAAGGCGTGCTCAGCTTCCACGCCACTGCCGCCGAGGCCGTTGAGAACGCCGATTTCATCCAGGAAAGCGTGCCCGAGCAGATCGAGATCAAGCACGCGACCTTTGCTGCGATGGAACCTGCTTTGCAACCACACGCCATCGTGTCCACCTCCGCCTCCGGCTTGACGGTCTCAGAGATGCAGGAGGGTTGGAAAGACCCTTCGCGCTTCATCCTCGGCCACCCGTTCAACCCCCCGCATCTGATCCCGCTGGTTGAGCTTCTGGCCAACGACAAAACCGCAGACGGCGTGCTCGAGGCGGCGGAGGCCTTTTACGAAAGCGTGGGCAAAGTCACGATCCGCGTGCAGAAAGAGGTCGCGGGCCATGTCTCCAACCGCCTGCAAGCGGCCCTTTGGCGGGAGGCCATTCATCTAGTCCAATCCGGAGCGGTCAGCGTCGAAGACGTGGATAAAGCCGTCTGGGCCGGGCCGGGTCTAAGGTGGGGCGCTATGGGGCCTAACACAATTTGGAACCTCGCCGCGGGGCCCGGCGGGCTTGGCGAATATATCGAGCGATACCGCGATAGCTTCCACCGCTGGTGGGACGATCTGGGCGACCCAAGGCTCGATTCTGAGACCACCGAAACGCTCGTGACCGGCGCAAAAGACGCCATGGGTGGCAAAACGATGGAAGAAATGAATGCGCAGCGTGATGCTATGCTGGTTGCCATGCAAGCCGCCCTGGCCAAACACCGCTAACCCTTGGGATCGTACATCGGCCAAGCGCGGAACTCGAACGGGACGCGGCCTGCGATACGGTCCTTGCTAGGCGACATCCCAAACCGCTGCGTATAAGCGCGGCTGAAATGGACTTGGCTGTTGAAGCCGGAGGCCGCCGCGACCTCGCTCAATTTCAAGTCGGTCTGCGTGACCAGACCGCGCGCCCGGTCGAGGCGTATGTCGCGGTAGTACTCGACCGGCGACTTGCGCACATAGGTCTGAAACAGCCGGGCGAGCTGGCGTTGTGATTTGCCAAGCTGTTTGGCGATGTCCGGGATCGAGAGCGGCACCTCCAAATGCGCTTCCATCAGGTCAATCGCGGCGCGCACAATGGTTGGGGTCACATACCCAAGCGGCTCCGCGCCTTTCGGGTTTTGGGAGGCTCCAGCCCCGCGCAAATCATGGTGGAATAAATACCGCGCGCAGGCATTGGCGATGCTTTCTCCCATTTGGTCATGCACCAAACGCAGCCCCAAATCGGTCGAGGCGGACCCGCCACAACAGGTGACGATCCCGTCTTCAAACACAATCAGGTCCTCTGAAACCTGCGTCTCCGGCGCGATCTCTATAAAGGCGTCGATATGCTCATAGTGGACCGTCGCCTTGCGCCCATTCAGCAAGCCGGCCTCCGCCAAAAGAATACCACCGGTGTCCAACCCACCTATCAAAACCCCGCGCCGCTGCCATCCCGACAAGGCCGATTTGATCGCCTGCGTACTATGTTGCTCAGGCGCCCAACTGCTGCTGACCATCGTCATCCATGGGATGGTTTTCACCTCTGAGCTCAACGGCTGCGTCTCCACTTTGAGGCCGCTGCTGCTTTCGATCAGCCCCCCTGCTTCCGAGACATAGCGCCACGAAAACCGAGACATGCCGGAAAGGTAATTGGCCACCCGAAACGGGTCGACAAAAGACGTTGTCGCCGAAATATTGAAATGCGGCGTGACAAAGAGAAGAATGTCTTTTGGGCGGACGTCGGCGGAGCTCATGTCCAATAATGTGCCTGAACGGCGAAAAAGCTCAAGTCCGCTTAATTTGCGTCGTCTTCGGCGCGACGCGGCCCCTCATCGTTTAGGATCCGCACGGCATGCCCTTCCGGATCGTCATATTGGCGCGCCTTGAGTGACCAGACGAAAGCCAGAAGTCCCAAACCACCAAGTGTCAGAGAAACGGGAATAAGGAAGACAAGAACATTCATGAGATGCGCCCCACGCGTACGGCATTCAAAAGCACGGTGATGGAAGATAGTGACATCGCCAGCGCCGCCGCCAAAGGCGTCGCATATCCCAAAACCGCAATCGGCACGGCGATCAGATTGTAAACGAGCGAGATCGCGAAATTCTGACGCGATAGCGCGACCGCCCGATGCGCAATCTTAAAGAGCTTTGGGACATGGGCCATTGTGTTGCCGATGACAACAACATCCGCGGCACTCCGCGCGGCATCTAAGGCCGAGCCAGGCGCAATGGACGCGTGGGCCGCAGCCAGCGCCACAGTGTCATTCAAGCCGTCGCCGATCATGCAAGGTGTGGCCCCCTCCGCCTCCATCGCCGTGACGCGCGTACTTTTTTCTTCGGGCGACATTGATGCTGTGAACTCCGCGACCTCTGCAGCGGCGGCGACCTGAGCGGTTTTCTCAGGCGTGTCGCCAGACATGATCTCAAGTGCGAGGTTTTGAGCGCTTAGCCCGCCCGTCATGTCCTGTACGCCCTCTTTCAGCGTCTCTTTATAAGGCACCGGATGCAGGGTTTCGCCGATTTTCAACACCAGCGCATCGCCATCTCCACCCAACCAGGAGGCACGCCCTAGAGCAACTTTGACACCGTCGGAGTTGGCCGAAACGCCGCCCCCCTTGGTCTCACTGATCGCGTCCAATTCTGCGGGCCGCACCTCACCCAAGTAAAGGTCCAGTGACTTCGACAACGGATGCGCGCTGTTTTGCGCGAGCGCCTTAGCGATAGACAAATCGCTATCGGAGAAGTCGTCCTTGGCAAAGCTAAATCCCGGCGTTGTGAGCGTTCCCGTTTTGTCGAGCACAATATTGCGGCATTCCGCCAGCCGCTCCAACGCGGTGCCGGATTTCACCAGGAAACCGAGCCGGTAGAGCTTGCTGATCGCCGCAGTCGAGACCGCAGGCACGGCCAGCCCAAGCGCACAGGGGCAGGTGATGATCAAAACCGCGATCGCGATATTGAGCGAGTGGCGCAGGTCCTGGCTGATGGCGTACCAGCCGATGAAGGTGACCAAGGCCAGCAGATGCACGGCGGGCGCATAGACCTGCGCAGCCCGGTCGGCCAGCGAGGTGTAGCTGTTGCGCGCATTTTCAGCCGTCTCAACAAGGCGCGCGATCTGATGCAGCCGCGTGTCTTGACCGACGGCGCTGGCGCGCATCTCGAACGGCGCGCCGAGGTTGATTTCGCCTGCGTTGAGCAACGCATCCTGCTGATGCGCGACTGGGTCGCTCTCTCCGGTCAGAAAAGCACGGTCGGTATGCGCCTCTTTGCTGATCAGCACACCGTCCACCGGCACACGCACACCGGTTTGCACAAGCGCCACATCGCCCACTTGAACTTTGGTCAGCGGCACGGTCTCGACGCCGCGCGGCGTTTTCAGCGACACGGTATGGGTCTCAAGCGCGGCCAGCTCCTTGGCGGCAGAACGCGCCGTGGAACGGGTGTGATGCTCCAGATAGCGGCCAATCAGCAGGAAGAAGGTCAACGACAGAGCCGCATCGAAATAAGCATGCTCGCCGCCATTAAACGACTCGTAAAGCGACATCGCGCCAGCAAGCAAAATTGCCAGCGAGATCGGCACGTCCATATTCAATCGCCCGACACGCAACGCCTGCATCGCATGTTTGAAAAACGGCTGCGCGGAATAGAGCACGACGGGCAGCGCAATGGTGGCGCTAATCAGGTGAAACAAATCACGTGTTGCCCCTTCCGCGCCGGACCAGACGGCGACCGACAGAAGCATAACATTCATCATCGCAAACCCTGCCACGCCGAGGCGCATCAACAGGTCATGCCCGGTGCGGTCCTTTTCCCCCGAAAGCGCATTCGCGTCGAGCGGGTAAGCCTCGAACCCCACGTCTTTCAGCGCCGCCGCCAGTTCAGAGGCCGGACGGTCCGTGACAACCCGCACCCGCTTCTGGCTGAGATTAACGCGCGCGTCGGCAACCCCGCGCAGACCTGTCAGATGGTTTTCAACCGTGGAAATACAGGCCGCGCACCGCATCGACGGCACCGAAAGCTGCACCGCATCAGGCAATTCCGTCAAATCGAGCTGCGTAGGACCAGCAACGCAGGCGGGGCAAGCGGCTGTCATGCGCCAGTCTCCACAATCACACGCTGCTGAAACCGGGTGCCATCAGGCGCGCGCAGGGTCAGGCGCAGGTTCCAGTTTCCGGCTCCGGCCTCGACAGGCGCTACAAAATTCTGCCCGTCGAAACGGAATTGCGGCTCTTGGTCCGCTTTGACTGAGGTCGCACGGCCAAACACCGCAGCCTCGATATCCGGGGCAACTGGCGCCCCGTCACGCGTGATGCTCATGACCAGCTCCTCGCCTTCCAACCGCGCCGCAACATCCCACTCCAAGGCGAGTTGGGTGGCGCGGTCGCGGTCGAAGGACTGGCTGGCGACGTAGGAATTCTTCACCTCCAACCCTGGGAAGGTGGCGACGGCATTATAGGCGAGCGTCATGTTGACGGTGATGATTGTACCAAAACCCAAAGCAAACATTGCGAAGACATGGCGTCCGGTCAGTTCTTTCATTGGAGCCTCCCAGTTCCGTTGAATATTGTATCTTTGTAGGCCCGCTCCCCGTTCGCGTTGTCCTCAACCCAGAAGCGGATGGGTTCTTCATCCATTTGCGACACATCGCTCGCAGCAGAGGCCGTTACATAGACGCGTAGCTTCAAGGTCTCGTTGGCGGGCACCTCAACGGTGCCATAAGGCGTGCCCTCAAGGCTCACGCGCATTGCCAGATCGCCATTCAGATGCACCCCAAACTGGCGTGGCTCCCCGTGCTTGTTGCGAAGGCGCAGCTCGTAGGTATTGCGCACCGCGCCATCGGAAAGGACCACGTGCGTGGGATTACGCACAGGGGCGACCGTCATTTCAATGTCGGGCCGGATAAACAGCGCGTAGGTCATCGCAAGCCCGATAGAGGCCCAGATCGCCGTGTAAGTCAGCGTGCGCGGGCGCAAGATGTGGCGCCAAGCAGGGGTTGGCTTTTCGCCCGCCTTTTCCCGCTCGGTGTCAGAGATAGCCAGGTAGTCGATAAGACCCCGCTCCCGCCCAAGCTTGCCCATGATGTCATCGCAGGCGTCGATGCAAAGTGCGCAGGTGATGCAAGCGAGTTGCTGGCCTTCGCGGATATTGACACCCGTCGGGCAAACGGCAACGCAAGCGTTACAATCAACACAATCAGCAGCGTTCGGGTCGCTCTTCTTGCCGCGTGGCTCTCCGCGCCAGTCGCGATAGGCCACTGTCAGCGTGTCGTCATCCATCATCGCGCCCTGAATGCGCGGCCAGGGGCACATGTAGATGCAAACCTGTTCCCTTAGGAAACCGCCCAGCACGAAGGTGGTCGCAGTCAGCGTGGCAACTGTCGCCCATGCCACGGAAGGAGCGGAAAGTGTCAGGAATTGGCCCGCCAGTGTTGGCGCGTCGGCAAAGTAAAAGACCCAAGCCCCGCCCGTCGCAACGGCAATCAGCGCCCAAACCACCCATTTGGTCAGCCGCAGACGCGCTTTGCGAAAAGACCAGTTCGCGCGATGCAGCTTGATGCGCGCGTTGCGGTCACCTTCGATCCAACGCTCGACGAGGATGAAAAGGTCGGTCCAGACCGTCTGCGGGCAGGTATAGCCGCACCAGACGCGGCCAAGGGCGGAGGTGAACAGAAACAGCCCCAGCCCCGCCATGATCAGCAATCCCGCCACAAAGTAAAACTCATGCGGCCAAATTTCGATCCAGAAAAAGTAAAAGCGCCGTCCGGCGAGATCAACCAATACGGCTTGGTCAGGCAGGTTGGGGCCGCGGTCCCAGCGGATCCATGGGGTCAGGTAGTAGATCCCCAAAGTGACGATCATCACGGCCCATTTCAGATTGCGAAATTTGCCATAGACCCGCTTGGGGAAGATCGGCTCGCGCGCCGCGTAAAGGTTGTCGGTGGCGTCACTCATGTACATGTGCCTCTTGGGTTCTTCCAAGACGTAGACAAGGACGCACAAGGCGTCCTTGACTCAGATCAAAACTGCGGATGCCGTTAGGTCATTCGCCGCCGCCCAAAGCATGGACATATGCAGCGACGGCACGCACGTCCTCTTCGGCCAAACGCTGCCCCCAAGCCGGCATGACACCGAAGCGCGCGTTGGTGATGGTCTCCATCAGGCTGTCATGGTCACCGCCATAGAGCCAAATCGCATCGGCCAGGTTAGGCGCACCCTGATCACGGTCACCAAGCCCCGCATCGCCGTGGCAAGCAGAGCAGTTGTCTATGTAGAGCACGCCGCCTGGGCTCTCCATATCCGCGTCAGGCAGTTGCGGGATGAACTCGGCGAGGGTCACGATCTCCTCCGGCTCCAGTATCTCGCCGAAAGCCGGCATCTCAGACCAGCGGGCATCGCCGTCTGTGTCGTTGCGGATACCGTGGCGGATCGAGAAAGCGATGCTTTCCAAATCCCCGCCCCAGAGCCAGTCATTGTCCAGAAGGTTCGGGTAACCAATACCACCAGCGGCACCAGAGCCGTGACATTGCGAGCATTGCGCGCGGAAAACCGAACTGCCGCGCGCCACAGCATAGCGGTGTAGGTCCGATTGCGGATCGAAACTGGCAAGCTCGACCGCGTTCAGCTCCTGCACAAGGGCCGCATTTGCGTCCTCATGCGCTTGAATATCTGCGACAACCTCACCGCGGGTGGAGTATCCCAAGAACCCAGCAGTCGCACCCGACAGCATCGGCCAAGCCGGGTAGGCAATGGTGTAGCCTATGCCCCAGATGATCAGCAGGTAGAAGGAAATCAGCCACCAGCGTGGCATAGGGTTGTTGAGCTCTTCGATCCCGTCGAAGTCGTGGCCCATGGTTTCGCGACCGGTGAGTTCGTCGACGCGTGGCTTATCCATTTTCAGCCCCTTTCAAAAAATCGGTTGTACAGGCGCAAGTGGCGCAATCCTTGGTGCAAGCGGGTGCCTCATCTCGAAACGGGATCGAGGCTGCGGCCTCCCGGTCGCCCTTCAAAGACGGCCAGAATGCAAAGACCCAGGTCCCAATGAAGAAGGCAAACATCGCAATCAGGAACCAGCTGTCGGCGAATTCGCGCAGAAGAGTGTAAGTGTCCATGACCTCTCCCCCTAACGGCTCGCATCCGGCACGAAGGTCGAGAAATCAACCAAAGTACCAAGCATCTGCATATAGGCAATTAGCGCGTCCATCTCGGTCAGCTCTGGCTGTCCGTCAAAATTGCCGATGGCTGCGCCGGGGTAGCGCTCAAGCATATCGTCCCAATCCCCGTCAGGATCCGCTTGAACCCGGAAGTCAGCCGATGCGGAGGCGATCTGCTCATCTGTGTAAGGAACGCCCACGATCCGGTGTGTGCTCATCAGATCACCGATGTCATTGCCGTCGAGCCTGGCATTCAAAAGGAAAGCGTAGCTCGGCATGATGCTTTCAGGCACGACCGATTGCGGGTCGATGAAATGGTCCAAATGCCAGGCGTCCGAATAGCGTCCGCCAACACGTGCCACATCCGGCCCGGTGCGTTTGGAGCCCCATTGGAACGGATGGTCATACATTGATTCCGCCACGAGGGAGTAGTGCCCATAGCGTTCCACCTCGTCCCGCATCGGCCGGATCATCTGGGAGTGGCACACATAGCACCCCTCCCGAATGTAGATGTCGCGCCCAGCCAGTTCGAGCGGGCTATAGGGCCGCATCCCCTCCACTTCCTCGATCGTGTTTTCGAGCCAGAAGAGAGGCGCAATCTCCACGATGCCACCGATTGTGACCACCGCGAGGGAGAAGCCCAGCAGCAAGGTCGGGCTGCGCTCCAGGATGACGTGCTTGTCAATCAAAGCCATTGTTCAGCTCTCCTATGATGATTGTCCAGCAGGACATTGATTTTGTTTGATTTTAAATTCGGTA
>JAPORH010000166.1 GCA_026710325.1 Litoreibacter sp.
CACCGAAAAGCCGCGGCTGATTGATCACGGGCACCATCCGGCCGCCTGCCACGGTGTAGAGGAAAGCCGGCTATGACCAGGCTTCTTGAGGTCCGTGATCTGACTGTACAGTTCGCCCTGCCCCGGCCCGGACTATTCGCACCGAAGACACATCTAGAAGCGGTCCGCAGCGTGTCCTTTTCCCTGGAAAAAGGACACGCTCTGGGAATTGTCGGCGAGTCCGGCTCTGGCAAGACCACCACGGCTATGGCTACAATCCGGCTGACCGCAGCCTTGGGAGGACAAGTTCTTTTTAAAGGCAGCGACCTCTTAAAGCTTTCAGACGAAGAGATGCGGCAGCGGCGGCGTGATGTGGCGCTGATCTTCCAGGACCCCTATTCCTCGCTTAATCCACGCGCCCGGGTTGCGGATATCGTGCGAGAGCCGATGGATCTGATGGGCATCGGAACACGGGATGAACGCCAGGCGCGGGTTGTGGAGCTTTTTGAGTTAGTCGGCCTGCGACCGGACCAGTTAAATTTGTTCCCGCACCAGTTTTCTGGTGGACAGCGGCAGCGGATTTCAATTGCCCGTGCCTTGACCACCAATCCACGCCTGCTGGTCTGTGATGAGCCCGTCTCTGCCCTCGACGTTGCCATCCAGGCACAGATTCTGAACCTTCTGGATCGACTCAAAACAGAGCTTGGACTCAGCTATCTGTTCATCTCGCATGATCTGGGCGTGGTGCGTCACGTCTGCGAGGATGTGGCGGTGATGTATCTCGGCAAGATTGTCGAGGCCGCCCCATGCGACGCTTTGTTTGACGCGCCCCTACACCCCTACACGCAGGCGCTGCTATCGGCCGCCCCATCCTTGGCGCGCCGCAAGTCCAAAGGCTATGTGCGGCCACTCAAATTGACAGGCGATCCGCCGAGCCCTCTCAACCCGCCCAAAGGCTGCGCCTTTGCCGAGCGTTGCCCAAAAGCACAGGACTTGTGCCGTCAGACCCAGCCAGAATTGTCGGTGCAAGGGGCCACCCAGGTCGCTTGCCACTTCCCAGGGTAACACGCCCGATCAGACGGTTGGTCTGACCGGTCACCGTCAGTAATGTCCGTCACGTGTGAACTGCAGACACACCTGAACTTGGAATTAAACGCCCATGACCAATGACTAAACGGAACTTCATCGACTTTTTTGAGACAGAATCTGGTTTAAAATTCTGAGTTTGCGTGTTTTTCAGGATAGGATGGGTAATCAACCTGTCATGTTCATGGGAACAAACAGGGTCGATTTGACCATGAGGAGATCAAACGCTTTCTGTTAAACATCGGAGAGCTTGGTGAGAGGGAGAACATATTCCGGCTTGTCCGTGACATGCATCTCGTTGAGGACCGCGGTTGCGATATCCGCGAGTTGTGGGCGGGAGACCGTCAGTGCGTCAACGCAGCGCTTGGTGGCGCCCTTTTCGTTTTCACCCGGTCATTCATATCCGTGCAAGCTCCGGAAAGGAGTTTGTCAGACAAAAATCAGGAGGGTTTGGGAGTTTCCGTTTGCCGATCGGCTTTTGGGAGAAGCGATGACAGGACCGATCGATCAACCGTCGCAGGGCCGATCAGCAGTTGGCCACTTTGCCGCATCACTCGGAATCATTCGACCGGACATGGCGACAGCCACCGCAATCGTATACTTATGGACATCAAGACCCGCATACGCTACGTATCTAACATGTATTGTGCTCCATTTCCGTCCTGAACAGGAATGAATTATCAGCCCAAGCATGATCAACGGGCCGGGGCGGTCAATCCACAATGTCTTTGGCCAGGTTCAAATGAAACCCACGCTCGAAAGAGATCACAATAAAGGATACCTCCGCGTGGCTGAAACAAGTTCTTCACTAAGCCTTAACAACCTTGAAATGTCGGAAAGTGCCAGATCACTTCTAAATGCTGTGGTCAAGCATATCCGCGAAAATGTGGACCCGTTCACCAAGGAATATCTGCACATAAACGAGACCAAACCCAACCGCTGGTCCTATACGCCCCGCCAGATCGAGCTGATGGAAGGGGCCAAGCAGAAAGCGCGCGACGCCGGTCTCTGGAACTTTTTCCTACCCAATGCGGAAACGGGCGAAGGCCTGTCAAACCTCGACTATGCATATATCGCCGCCGAGCTTGGCAAGAATCCCCTGGCATCTGAAACGATGAATTGTTCGGCCCCCGACACCGGCAATATGGAAGTGCTCGAACGCGTCGGCACACCGGAACAGAAGGAACGGTGGCTGAAGCCGCTGCTGGCG
>JAPORH010000013.1 GCA_026710325.1 Litoreibacter sp.
CAATCGTGCCGATGTTCACATGCGGCTTCGTCCGTTCAAACTTCTCTTTTGCCATTTTGTGGCTCCTTTATTGTCTGGCGGAGGGCGGGGTTAACCCCGCCGTCCGGTTATGCGTATTTCGCTTGGATCTCTTCGGAGATATTTGATGGCACGGGCTCGTAATGGTCGAACTGCATGGTGAAGTTCGCACGACCCGAGGACATCGACCGCAAGGTGTTGATGTAGCCGAACATGTTGGCCAGCGGCACGAATGCGTCGATTGCAATCGCATTGCCGCGGGTGTCCTGACCCTGGACCTGCCCACGACGGGAGGTCAGGTCACCGATGATACCACCGGTATATTCGTCAGGCGTGATCACCTCGACCTTCATGATGGGTTCCAGCAGTTTCGCACCGGCCTTCTTCATGCCTTCACGCATGCACATACGCGCAGCGATCTCGAAGGCGAGGACCGAGGAGTCCACGTCGTGGAACTTACCGTCGATCAAAGCCACCTTGAAGTCGATCACAGGGAAGCCTGCCAGCGGGCCGCTATCCATGACGGACTGGATGCCTTTTTCAACACCAGGGATGTATTCTTTCGGAATGGCACCACCAACGATGCGGCTCTCGAAGGAATAGCCCTCGCCAGGCTCGGTCGGGGAAATGATCATTTTCACTTCGCCGAACTGACCAGACCCACCGGACTGTTTCTTATGCGTGTAAGTGTGCTCCACCTCGTGACCGATGGTCTCGCGATACGCCACCTGTGGGGCACCAATGTTGGCTTCCACTTTGAACTCACGCTTCAGACGGTCGACCAGGATGTCGAGGTGCAATTCGCCCATGCCCTTCATGATGGTCTGACCGCTTTCGAGGTCAGTTTCCACGCGGAAGGAGGGGTCCTCAGCAGCCAAACGGCCCAGACCTTGGGACATCTTCTCTTGGTCGGCCTTGGTTTTAGGCTCAACCGCGATCTCGATCACCGGATCCGGGAAGGTCATCGTTTCAAGAACGACCGGGTCCTTCTCGTCGCACAGCGTGTCACCCGTGGTGGTGTCCTTCAGACCCGCAAGCGCGATGATGTCGCCGGCAAATGCCTCTTCGATCTCTTCGCGGTTGTTGGAGTGCATCATCATCATCCGACCGACGCGCTCTTTCTTGCCCTTGGTCGAGTTCAGCATGGAGCCGCCCTTGTTCAAGGTACCCGAATAGATGCGGGTGAACGTCAGCGAACCCACGAAGGGGTCGTTCATGATTTTGAACGCCAGGCCGGAGAAGGCCATGTTGTCGTCGGCGCGACGTGCGATGTCGCGAACTTCTTCCTCGTCGCCGGGCTTGAAGCCCATGTAATCAACCACGTCGAGCGGGCTCGGCAGGTAGTCGATCACGGCGTTAAGAAGAGGCTGAACACCTTTGTTCTTGAAGGCAGAGCCGCCCAGAACCGGAACGAATGCCATTGCGAGCGTGCCCTTGCGCAGAAGTTTACGCAGGGTTGGCACGTCAGGCTCGTTACCTTCGAGGTATTCCATCATGGCATCGTCGTCCTGCTCAACAGCAGCTTCGACCATCTTGCCACGCCATTCGTCAGCCATGTCTTTCAGGCTGTCGCGGATCGGAGCTTTTACCCAGGACGCGCCGAGGTCTTCGCCCTGCCACAACCATTCTTCCATGGTCACGAGGTCGATCAGGCCTTCCAGCTCTGTCTCAGCACCGATTGGGATGCCGACTGGAACGGCGTTTGCGCCTGTGCGGTCTTCGATCATCTTCACACAGTTGAAGAAGTCGGCACCGATCTTGTCCATTTTGTTGACGAAGACCATGCGCGGCACCTTGTAGCGGTCAGCTTGACGCCAAACGGTCTCGGTCTGTGGCTCCACACCGGCGTTCGCGTCCAGCACGCAAACCGCGCCGTCGAGAACGGCCAGCGAGCGCTCAACTTCAATGGTGAAGTCAACGTGGCCAGGGGTGTCGATAATGTTCAGGCGGTGCTTCTCGGAATCGGCGGTTTTGCCGTCCTCGGTGCGCTCCCAGAACGTGGTGGTCGCAGCAGAGGTGATCGTGATGCCACGCTCCTGCTCTTGCTCCATCCAGTCCATGGTGGCGGCGCCGTCGTGGACTTCGCCGATGTTGTGGGATTTGCCGGTGTAAAACAGGATGCGCTCGGAGCAGGTCGTTTTACCTGCATCGATATGCGCCATGATCCCGAAGTTACGGTAGCGGTCGAGTGGATAGTCGCGTGCCATATGCTTTGCGTCCTCTTACCAGCGGTAATGGCTGAACGCTTTGTTCGCGTCGGCCATTTTGTGGGTGTCTTCACGTTTCTTAACTGCCGCTCCGCGGGAGTTGACGGCATCCATCAGCTCACCAGCCAGGCGTTCTTCCATCGTGTTCTCATTGCGGGCGCGGGCCGCTTTGATCAGCCAGCGGATGGCCAACGCTTCGCGACGCTCGGGGCGCACCTCGACAGGAACCTGGTAAGTCGCACCACCGACGCGGCGCGAACGCACTTCGACGGAAGGCTTGATCAGGTCCAGCGCCTCGTGGAACACTTCCACAGGGGCTTTTTTCAGTTTGTCCTCAACGCGGTCAAAGGCGTTGTACACGATACGCTCTGCGACCGACTTTTTGCCGTCGATCATCAGGTTGTTCATGAATTTGGTCAGGACGATATCGCCAAATTTTGCGTCGGGCAGAACTTGGCGTTTCTCAGCGGCGTGACGACGTGACATCTGCGCTCCCTCTTACTTAGGCTTCTTGGCGCCGTATTTCGAACGACGTTGCTTACGGTCTTTAACGCCTTGGGTGTCCAAAACGCCGCGCAGGATGTGGTACCGCACACCGGGAAGGTCTTTCACACGACCACCGCGGATAAGCACTACGGAGTGCTCTTGCAGGTTGTGGCTTTCACCGGGGATGTAGGAGATCACCTCGAACCCGTTGGTCAGGCGGACCTTTGCAACTTTCCGCATAGCGGAGTTCGGCTTCTTTGGTGTGGTGGTGTAAACACGGGTGCAAACGCCGCGTTTTTGTGGGCACTGCTCGAGATGCAGCGACTTCGAGGTCTTGCGTTTTGGCTGCCGCGGCTTGCGGATCAGCTGTTGGATCGTTGGCATTAAGGATTTCCCCTTGTTTGCGTCTTCATTTGGGACGCGCGTCCCGATTTCTTTTGGCCTCTTGGCCGGTTCGTCTCGTATTCACGCATCCGCAAACACAAAAGCCCGCATCGGGTTGCCCTACCTGGGATCCGAGCGGTGGATTTTCAGAGGTTGAGGGCAATAGCCGCCCCGAACTTGACCGTCCAAAATTTGATAGCGATCCGAGCAGTGCAAGGATCAATTGCGCGCTTACTAGAAGGACTCGGGTGCCCTGTCAACAGCGCGACGATGATGCCCTTACAACACGGCACCACCCGCCTTAAGCCTTTGTTACATTTGGCGCTTTCGGCACGCAGGATTTGATCTCAAAGGAAAGGCATTAAGGCACGCGAGCTGTCGGTCACACTTTTTTAGCTCATTTGACCTAACCCTTGGGTCAAATCTCCCAGTTTCGGACCTGCAATGCTCTCAATTCTGTTTATTCATGAGTATTTTCCAGCCCAATTTGGAGGGCTTGCTCACCACTTGGCAGAACAAGGGCACCGCGTCGTCTTTGCCTGCGCGCGGGAAGAGGCCCCGCCGGCGCGGCAATTGACGTCAGAAAACCTGAGAGTGTTTCGATATCCAGGTGGCACATCACCACGCGTCGGCCACCCTTATCTTGCAATGAGTGAGCGGGCGGTCAGAAATGGTCAAAGCTTTGCGCGCGAAGCCAAAGCTCTTATGAGCGAAGGATTCGCGCCCAATATCATTTTCACGCATTCGGGTTGGGCAGCCGGCATGTTCGCCAAGACCCTGTGGCCGCAAGCGCGATTGGTGCAATATCTTGAATGGTGGTTCAACGCTCCACCACTTTATCAAATTCCAGACACAAAACCGAGCGCGAAGAAGGATGAGGATGCACGAAGCCTCGCCAACAACCTGTCATTTTTGAATGATTTTCAATGTGCAGAAATGGTAATTTCTCCGACCGCGTTTCAAGCCGGTCAGAGCCCAGATTTTGTCAGGCCACTTATCGAAGTCGAACATGACGGTATCGATTGCGACCTGTTCCGCCCGCGCTTGCCTGATGAGCCGCCACTCCCGATACATGGCGTATCCGATGACGCGCAACTGGTGACGTTCACCTCCCGATCGCTCGAACCCGTTCGTGGCTTTTACGATTGTATGGCCGCGGCCGAAAAGCTGATGGCACGAAACCCCGACTTGCATGTCGCGATTGGCGGTGAAGACCGCGCGCGCTACGGCCCAAAAATGAGACGTGGCCAGGGGCATAAAAACCGAATGCTAGCGCGCCATAAGTTGGACCGGGACCGGATTCATTTTTTGGGACGACCGACTGAGCACGAGTACATCCGATTGCTCCAACGAAGCAACGTTCATCTCAACCTGTCCTACCCCTTCATTCCAGCAAGATCGTTCTTTGAAGCGATGGCATGCGCCTGCCCTTTGGTTTCGACGAACATTCCCTCTGTGATAGAGGGGCTGGGCGAAAGTGAACCCGCTCTGTTGGTCGACCCTGGAGACGTCAACCAGATCGTAGCGAGCGTGGAAGTTTTGCTTGGGAACCCCGACGAGGCGAAAGCCATGGGCGCGGAAGCGCGTTGGCGCGCAAAAACAGCTTTCAGCACCGAGGTCTGTCACCCCAAGATCGAAAAACTTCTGGCGGATTTGTACGCCCGGCCAAGGACAAGCGAAATTGCTGCTCAGTAACTGAGCTCGAGGGGGCATGTTCGGGTCATCGCTATAGTCTGACCAAGGAACCGGGCGCATCCAGACCCAAAGCACCGAAAACCGACCCGTTTTTCGCCCAACACATGCTGAAATCTGTCTTTTTTGTGACTTGTCATAAAAGGGAAAAAAGTTAATCGATTGATATTTAGTACAAAATTAACCGTTTCACCTCGAGAATTAGACTGTTTCGATTGCCACAGAATTGACCAATTTGCCTATTGGCGACTAAGGTTAAGCCGTCCCACTGTGTTTTTTTAGGGATGCGTATGCTTTTGGGGGATGAATACGTGATTAGACTGCGTGATTGTTGCGTTATAGCGGTTGCCGCCTTGGCAAGCGTTTCGCCTTCTTATTCCGCCGATGTTGCACGATGGGAGGGGCAGGACCGTGTCGCATCCATCAGCACAGACTCAGATGCGATCGAAAGACTGCGCCTCGTCGACCGGCTCCCTATGCTGACACAGCGCGCGGCTGCTGCGTCCTGTGCGCTGAGCGCTGGGATCGACATCGAAGCCAATCGAGGTATTTTGAAAGCGAGTTCTCGGGATATGGGAGCGGTACTGCGCGCGCTGACTGTGGGCAACCCTTACCTCAACGTAGCAAACCCTGAGCCAAACCGCCGAATTTTGAACGATCTGGACCTCCTTGCCGAGGCTTGGGGTTACACAAAAAGCGCAATTTACGGTCGTCTCGCCGGACGCGACGACGCCGCTAACGCAGAGCTGATCGCATCCCACAGCGACGCGCTTTTTGCGATGGCAACAGAGCTTTCTGCAGATCTATATGGCCGCTATGTACGCCCCATCGAAATCAAACAATCCGACGCGATGGCCCTTTTCATTGCTGCGCGCCAGGCACAGTTGATGCAACAGATCGCGTTGGATGCCTGCGAGATTTGGGCAGGGCACCCAACGAATGTTCAAAGAGAGCGCCTGGAAACCAATGTCGAGTTATTTAGCGCCTCTTTGACGGCGCTGCGCGGAGGCCTCAGCAGCGCTGGCCTTCAAGCGGCCCCAACACCAGAAATCGAAGCCGCGCTGACACGCCGCGCCGAGAACTGGGCAGAAATCAAGGGCAGCTTTTTCTCAGGCGACGCACCGCAACAGGAAATGGCTCGTGATTTGCTGCGTGATCTCAACACAGAGCTAAGCGCAATCGAGGAGCTGGTGGCCCAATATGCCAGCTACGCCGCGCGCCAGCTGTAAGGGTACTGGCGAATACCCCAGAAACAGAAAAGCCCCGTCAAATTGACGGGGCTTTTCTTTGTTCTTGCTTCGCGGACTACATGTCGCGGCTTTCTTCTGGTGTGTCGACGATAAGATCGTCATCCATGGAACCTTCCGGAGCCGCCAGAGCGAGCGCAGCTTCTGCCTCAGCCTTCCGCGCTTCGATCACCACATTGTCACGATCCGCAGCGATCTTGCGCATCTGTTGGGTCGCGCCACCGGTACCGGCTGGGATCAGACGGCCCACGATGACGTTCTCTTTCAAACCGATCAGCTTGTCGCGTTTGCCCATGGTCGAGGCCTCGGTCAGTACGCGCGTCGTCTCCTGGAAGGAGGCGGCCGAGATAAAGGACCGCGTCTGCAGCGACGCTTTGGTGATGCCCAAGAGGATCGGCTCGCCCTTCGCAGGCTCATGCCCACGGGCAATCGCCTTCTCATTGGCTGCGTCAAACTCTGCCTTATCTACATGTTCGCCCTTCAGCAACGTGGTTTGACCGCTCTCGCTGATCTCCCATTTCTGCAGCATCTGGCGGACGATCACTTCAATATGCTTGTCGTTGATCTTCACACCTTGCAGGCGGTAGACGTCCTGAACCTCGTCGATCATGTAGTCTGCCAAAGCCTCGACACCCATGATGGACAGGATGTCATGCGGTGCAGGGTTGCCGTCCATGATGTAGTCGCCCTTCTGAACAAAATCACCTTCCGCAACCGGAATGTGTTTGCCCTTCGGCACCATGTACTCGACCTTATGATCCGCATCATCAGACGACTCAATCGCGATGCGTCGCTTGTTCTTGTAGTCCTTGCCGAAGCGCACATAACCATCGATTTCAGCGATGATCGCGTGGTCCTTCGGACGACGGGCTTCGAACAGTTCGGCCACACGTGGCAGACCACCGGTGATGTCCTTGGTCTTAGCCCCCTCACGCGGGATACGCGCAACCACGTCACCGGCTTTGACGTCCTGACCGTCTTCGATGGACAGGATGGCATCCACGGACATTGGGTATGTCGCGGGGTTGTCATTGTCCAAACGGACCGGATCGCCATTCGGGTCTTCCAGGATGATCTCAGGCTTGAGGTCATTGCCCTTCGGTGCCGCACGCCAGTCGACCACGATCTTCTGGGTCATGCCGGTCGCATCATCGGTCTCGTCACGCACAGCAATGCCCGAAACAAGGTCGACAAAACGAGCTTTACCGTCCTTCTCCGCGATGATTGGCAGGGTGTAAGGATCCCACTCAAACAGCTTGTCGCCACGGGTCACTTTGGCGCCGTCTTTGATGTGCAGTTTCGAGCCGTAGTCGATCTTGTGCCGCGCGCGTTCCACACCGTTATCATCGGTGATGGTCAGCTGCATGTTGCGGCCCATGACAACCTGTTCGCCTTGAGCGTTTTCAAGCAGGTTGGCGTTCTCAAACGCAACCTTGCCCTCTTGGCTGGCTTCGAGGAAGGACTGCTGACCACCTTGCGCAACGCCGCCGATGTGGAAGGTCCGCATTGTCAGCTGCGTGCCAGGCTCACCAATGGACTGTGCGGCGATGATGCCGACAGCCTCACCAGTATTGACCAGCGTACCGCGTGCCAAGTCACGACCATAGCACATGGCGCAAACGCCCTCTTCCGCTTCACACGTCAGCGGGGAGCGCATTTTGGCCGTTGGGATGTCGTGCTCATCGATCAGGTCTGCTTTGCGTTCGTCGATCAGCTCGTTACGGGCAACCAGAACCTCATCAGTGCCAGGCACCAAGATGTCCTCAGCTGCGACGCGACCAAGCAGACGCTCGCCGATGGAAGCCACAACCTCACCGTCATTCACCGCAGCTTTCGCATTGATGAAATTCTCGGTCCCGCAATCATGCATACGCACGATGCAGTCCTGTGCCACGTCGACAAGACGGCGGGTCAGGTAACCGGAGTTCGCAGTCTTCAACGCCGTGTCCGACAGACCTTTCCGGGCACCGTGGGTGGAGTTGAAGTACTCAAGAACGGTCAGGCCTTCCTTGAAGTTCGAGATGATCGGCGTCTCGATGATCTCGCCATTCGGCTTGGCCATCAGGCCGCGCATCCCGCCCAGCTGCTTCATCTGCGTCACCGAGCCACGTGCACCGGAATGGGCCATCATGTAGACGGAGTTCGGCTCTTTCTCAGCGCCGCCCTCATCGTGACCAGCTTCCGAGATCGAAGACATCATGGCGTCGGTGACCTGATCGTTACATTTCGACCAAGCATCGATCACCTTGTTGTACTTCTCGCCTTGGGTGATGAGACCGTCCATATATTGCTGTTCGAACTCTTTCACCTGGTTGCGCGTATCGTCCACGATTGGCCATTTGGTGTCCGGGATCAGCATGTCGTCCTTGCCGAAGGAAATCCCGGCTTTGAACGCTTCCTTGAAGCCCATGGACATGATCTGGTCGCAGAAAATGACCGACTCTTTCTGGCCGCAGTAGCGGTAGACAGTGTCGATGACCTGCTGCACCTCTTTCTTACGAAGAAGCCGGTTGACCAAGCTGAACGGCGCTTTCGCGTTCAAAGGCAGAAGTGCACCGAGACGCAGACGACCTGGGGTCGTCTCGAACCGGGTCATCACTTCGTTGCCTTCATTGTCGATCTGCGGCAGACGCGCCTGAATTTTGGCGTGCAGATGCACTTGGCCTGCGTTCAACGCGTGCTCAACTTCTTCGACATCGGAGAAGACCATGCCTTCGCCGACCATGCCCTCACGCTCCATCGAGATGTAGTAGAGGCCCAGGATCATGTCCTGCGACGGCACGATGATCGGTGCGCCGTTTGCGGGCGACAGAACGTTGTTCGTCGACATCATCAAGACGCGGGCTTCAAGCTGGGCTTCCAGGGACAGCGGCACGTGGACCGCCATCTGGTCGCCGTCGAAGTCAGCGTTGAAGGCCGAACAGACCAGCGGGTGCAGCTGAATGGCCTTGCCTTCGATCAAGACAGGCTCGAACGCCTGAATGCCAAGGCGGTGCAGCGTAGGCGCACGGTTCAGCATAACGGGATGTTCGCGGATCACCTCATCGAGGATATCCCACACCTCTGGACGCTCTTTCTCGACCAGCTTCTTGGCTTGCTTGACGGTCGAAGACAGGCCTTTGGCTTCAAGCCGCGAGTAGATGAACGGCTTGAACAGCTCCAACGCCATCTTCTTTGGAAGACCACATTGGTGCAGCTTCAGCTCCGGCCCCGTCACAATGACGGAACGGCCAGAGAAGTCGACGCGCTTCCCCAGAAGGTTCTGACGGAAGCGGCCCTGCTTGCCTTTCAGCATATCGGAAAGCGATTTCAGCGGACGCTTGTTGGCACCGGTGATGGTGCGGCCACGGCGACCGTTGTCGAAGAGAGCGTCGACAGATTCCTGCAGCATCCGCTTCTCGTTCCGAACAATGATATCCGGCGCGCGCAGCTCAATCAGCCGCTTCAGGCGGTTGTTCCGGTTGATCACGCGGCGATAGAGATCGTTCAGGTCGGAGGTCGCAAAACGGCCACCATCCAGCGGCACCAGCGGGCGCAGCTCTGGCGGGATCACGGGCACAACGGTCAAGACCATCCATTCCGGGCGGTTGCCGGATTCCAGGAAGTTCTCGACCAGTTTCAGGCGCTTGATGATCTTCTTAGGCTTCAGCTCACCTGTCGCTTCGGCCAGATCTTCGCGCAGCTGCTCGGCTTCGGCTTCCAGATCAATCGCCGCCAGCATTTCGCGGATCGCTTCTGCACCGATATTGGCGGTGAAAGCGTCCATGCCGTAGGCGTCCTGCGCGTCGAGATATTCCTCTTCGCTCATCAGTTGGCCGTAGGTCAGGTCTGTCAGACCCGGTTCGATCACCAAGTAGTTCTCGAAGTAGAGAATGCGTTCCAGATCGCGCAGCGTCATGTCCAGCATCAGGCCGATCCGGGACGGGAGCGACTTGAGGAACCAGATGTGAGCGACCGGTGCGGCCAGTTCGATATGGCCCATGCGCTCACGGCGGACCTTTTGCAGCGTGACTTCCACACCGCATTTCTCGCAGACGACGCCGCGATACTTCATGCGCTTATATTTGCCGCAGAGACATTCGTAGTCTTTGATCGGGCCAAAGATACGGGCGCAGAACAGACCGTCACGCTCAGGCTTGAAGGTCCGGTAGTTGATGGTCTCAGGCTTTTTGATCTCGCCGTAGGACCAGCTCAGGATCCGCTCAGGAGAAGCCAAAGAGACCTTAATCTCGTCAAAGGTCTTTGGCGGCGCAATTGGGTTGAACGGGTTTGTTGTCAGTTCTTGGTTCATACTTTCGCTCCTTGTCGAGCAGCCGCATTCATGCGGCCAAGGTCAAAGCTAAAATCAGCAAAGATAAGATGATCAAAGCCGACGAAATTTTGAATGTTCTGGATACGAATTCGCTTAGAAAGACCTTTCCACGAAGCGTTGAAAGGTTTTTCGAAGGTTCTCGATACTTTGCCAACGTGACCAAAAACGCAATCAGCGCTCCGATCACTATGAGCCCGGCTAGAGCGGTCAGCAGCAAAAGCCAAACCATGCCCATTGTTGGCATCAATTCGGATCACTCCTCACCCTCCGCTATTAAAAGCGGGTTAAACGGATTGGTCATCAGTTCCTGGTTCATCTTGAATTCCTTGTATCAGGGCGTTGGAGAGGCCGGGCCACGTGGGCCCGCGCCCTTATTCGGCGGCGAATTGTTCTTCGTCTTCGCCGTCATCCTCCGCATCCAGGAGTTCCATATTGAGGCCGAGGCCCCGGACTTCTTTCACAAGCACGTTGAACGATTCCGGGATACCGGCCTCGAAATTGTCCTCGCCCTTGACGATCGACTCGTAGACTTTCGTCCGGCCTGCCACGTCGTCCGACTTTACAGTCAGCATCTCTTGCAGGGTGTAAGCCGCGCCGTAGGCTTCCAGTGCCCAGACTTCCATCTCCCCGAAACGCTGGCCGCCGAACTGAGCTTTACCGCCCAGAGGTTGCTGCGTGACAAGGCTGTAGGGCCCGGTGGAACGTGCGTGAATTTTGTCATCCACGAGGTGGTGCAGTTTCAGCAGGTATTTGACGCCCACGGTGACAGGGCGGGCAAATTGCTCCCCTGTGCGACCGTCAAACAAGACCGACTGACCCGATGTGTCGAACCCAGCTTTCGCCAAAGCCTCGTTCACATCCGCCTCTTTCGCGCCGTCAAAGACCGGCGTGGCAATTGGGACCCCTTTACGGACCGCTTCCGCGGCCTCGATCATGTCGCCTTCGATCATATTGCCGAACGCGTCATTATAGGTCTCGTCACCATAGGCATGCTGCAATGCGTCGCGAACCGTCTGGCTGTCGCCGGTGCGCTTGAACTCGTCCAGCGCATCGTCGATTTTCAGGCCCAGACCGCGCGCGGCCCAACCCATATGGGTCTCCAGAATCTGCCCAACATTCATCCGCGACGGCACGCCGAGCGGGTTCAGGCAGAAATCAACCGGCGTCCCATCCTCAAGGAACGGCATGTCCTCCATCGGCACAACTTTGGAGATAACCCCTTTGTTGCCGTGGCGGCCGGCCATCTTGTCGCCGGGCTGCAGCTTGCGCTTCACAGCCACGAAGACTTTGACCATCTTCATCACGCCGGGTGGCAGGTCGTCGCCGCGGCGAACTTTCTCAACCTTGTCCTCGAAACGGGCCTCAAGCGCACGCTTTTGTGCCTCGTACTGGCTGTTCAGGGCCTCAACGGCTGCGGCTTCCGTCTCTTCTTCCAGAGCGAGCTGCCACCACTGACCGCGGGAGAGCATTTCCAGCAGCTCAGGCGTGATTTCCGAGTTTGGCTTGACGCCTTTCGGACCTTTCACTGCCTTCTTGCCGATGATCATGCCTTGAAGACGCGCGTAGATGTTACGATCCAGAATCGCCATCTCGTCGTCACGGTCACGGGCGAGGCGCTCGACCTCTTCGCGCTCGATCTGAACAGTCCGCTCGTCTTTCTCAACGCCGTGACGGTTGAAGACACGCACTTCCACCACGGTGCCGAAGTCACCTTGTTTCACACGCAGCGAGGTGTCTCGCACGTCAGAGGCTTTCTCACCAAAGATGGCGCGAAGAAGCTTTTCTTCTGGCGTCATCGGGCTTTCGCCTTTCGGTGTGATCTTACCGACCAAGATATCGCCCGGCTCCACATCGGCACCGATATAAACAATGCCCGCCTCGTCGAGGTTGCGCAGGGCTTCCTCGCCGACATTCGGAATATCGCGGGTGATTTCCTCTGGCCCAAGCTTCGTGTCACGGGCAGCGACTTCAAATTCCTCGATATGAATCGAGGTAAAGACGTCATCGCGCGCAATCCGCTCGGAGATCAGGATCGAGTCCTCATAGTTGTAGCCATTCCAAGGCATGAACGCGACGAGCACGTTCTTACCGAGCGCCAGCTCACCCATGTCAGTGGACGGACCATCCGCGATCACCTGGTTGGCGGACACGACATCGCCCACATTGACCAAAGGACGCTGGTTGATGCAGGTGTTCTGGTTGGAGCGCTGGAACTTGCGAAGGGAATAGATATCCACGCCCGGATCGCCGGGTTCCAGATCGTCCGTGACCCGTACAACAATACGCTGCGCATCGACCTGGTCGATGATACCGCCGCGTTTCGCCTGAATGGCCGCACCGGAGTCAGTCGCAACCACGCCTTCGATGCCAGTGCCCACGAATGGCGCATCAGCTTGAAGAAGTGGCACGGCCTGACGTTGCATGTTCGAGCCCATCAAGGCGCGGTTGGCGTCGTCATTTTCCAGGAACGGAATGAGCGAGGCCGCAACAGAGACCAGCTGCTTGGGCGAGACGTCGATCAAATCAACGTTCTGATTGCTTTGCAGCATGTATTCGCCCGACTGGCGCGTCGATACCAGATCGTTGACGAACTTCATGTTCTCATCAAGGTTCGCGTTGGCCTGCGCCACGGTATGACGCATTTCCTCGGTCGCGGACATGTATTGCACTTCGTCCGTCACCTGCCCGTCAACCACCTTGCGGTAAGGTGTTTCAATGAAGCCGTATTTGTTCACACGGGCAAAAGTCGCCAGCGAGTTGATCAGACCAATATTTGGCCCTTCCGGCGTCTCAATCGGGCACATGCGGCCATAGTGGGTTGGGTGCACGTCGCGCACCTCAAAACCAGCACGTTCGCGGGTCAGACCACCGGGGCCAAGCGCCGAAAGGCGACGCTTATGCGTAACCTCGGAGAGCGGGTTGGTTTGGTCCATGAACTGCGACAGCTGGGAGGAGCCGAAGAATTCACGCACCGCAGCCGCAGCGGGCTTCGCGTTGATCAGGTCTTGCGGCATGACCGTGTCGATCTCGACGCTGGACATACGCTCCTTGATCGCACGCTCCATGCGCAAAAGGCCCACGCGGTACTGGTTTTCCATCAATTCGCCAACGGAACGCACACGACGGTTGCCAAGGTGGTCAATGTCGTCGATATCACCGCGCCCGTCGCGCAGTTCGACCAAAGCCTTGATACAGGCGACGATGTCTTCCTTGCGCAGCGTGCGCACGGTGTCTTCGGCATCCAGGTCCAGACGCATGTTCATTTTCACGCGGCCAACTGCAGACAGGTCATACCGCTCCGCATCGAAGAAGAGCGTGTCAAACAGAGCTGACGCAGCTTCAACGGTGGGTGGCTCACCCGGACGCATGACGCGATAAATGTCCATCAGCGCGGTGTCACGGTCGAAGTTTTTGTCAACAGCGACGGTGTTGCGGATGTAAGGACCAACATTGACGTTGTCGATGTCGAGCACGGGGATCTCGGTGATGCCCTCATCGAGCAAAGTTTTGAGCGTGCCGCCGGTTACTTCACCGGCTTTGTCGGTCTCGACCGTCAGCTCATCACCCGCTTCAACCCAGATTTCACCAGTTTCTTCATTGATGATATCTTGCGCAACAAAACGGCCCACGATGCCATCATGCGGCATCAGAATGTCGGTTACTTTGCCTTCGTCGATCATCTTCTTGACAGCGCGCGGCGTTACTTTCTTGCCAGCCTCAGCCACAACTTCGCCGGTCTTTGCATCGATGATGTCAGCTGCGGGCTTGGTGCCTTTGATCCGCTCCGGGAAGAACTTTGTCGACCAACCGCCCTTCACCTGCGTGAAGGTCACTGTGTCGAAATAGGCTTCCATGATCTGCTCTTGGTCGAGGCCAAGCGCGTAAAGCAGCGTCGAGACAGGCAGTTTGCGACGACGGTCGATACGCGCGAAGACCACGTCTTTGGCGTCGAATTCAAAATCAAGCCAGCTGCCGCGATAGGGAATGATGCGGCACGCAAAAAGAAGTTTGCCCGAAGAATGGGTCTTGCCCTTGTCATGGTCAAAGAACACGCCAGGCGAGCGGTGCATCTGGGACACGATCACGCGCTCGGTGCCGTTCACAATGAACGTCCCGTTCGGCGTCATCAAAGGCATATCGCCCATGAAAACGTCTTGTTCTTTGATGTCTTTGACCGACTTTGCGCCGGTGTCTTCATCGATATCAAAGACGATCAGGCGTAGCGTCACTTTCAGCGGCGCGCTGTAAGTCATGTCGCGCTGCTGGCATTCCTCAACGTCATATTTCGGCTCTTCGAGCTCGTATTTGACGAATTCCAGAATGGCGGTTTCGTTAAAGTCTTTGATTGGGAAGACGGACTGGAATACGCCCTTGATGCCTTCGCCATCCATCGGTTCCAACTGGTCGCCGGACTTCAGGAAAAGGTCGTAGGATGATTTTTGAACTTCAATGAGGTTCGGCATCTCCAAAACTTCACGGATTTTGCCGAAATATTTACGGATGCGTTTTTGACCAACGTATGTTTGAGCCATGCTCGTCTCAGCCTTTCAGTTTCCTCGGACACGCGCGCCCCGGGGCCGGGCGGCGGATCGCTTGGACAAGGGCGGATCACTCAATACCTGCGCATCGTCCCACGGACACGCTCCCGAGTGGTTTACCGTTCCTTAGAGAAGGCCTTCATCGCGCCAGCCGCAAAAGGCCCTCTCTGAGACGCGGAAAGCCGGACCCGAATTTTGCTCGGGTCCAGCTTGTTTTAAGTGGTACGTGGCAGAGCCACGCCCGGATTACTTCAGTTCGACTTCGGCGCCAGCTGCTTCCAGCTTGCCCTTGATCTCTTCTGCTTCGGCCTTGTCGACGCCTTCTTTGACAGCTTTGCCGCCAGCTTCGACGAGGTCTTTTGCTTCTTTCAGGCCCAGGCCGGTGATGCCGCGGACTTCTTTGATGACGTTGATTTTGGAGGCGCCAGCAGACACCAGAACAACGTCAAATTCGGACTTTTCTTCAGCCGCGCCGCCAGCGTCGCCGCCAGCTGGGCCAGCCATCATCACTGCGCCGCCAGCTGCGGGCTCGATGCCGTACTCGTCCTTAAGGATGGTTTTCAGTTCTTGTGCTTCGAGAAGGGTCAGACCAACGATCTCTTCAGCAAGTTTTTTCAGATCAGCCATTTTACTGTTTCCGTTTCATTAAGATGTGTTCCAACGCGAGGATTACAACCCACGAAGGTCCCAGAGATTACGCAGCGCGTTCCTCGATGGTTGAGAGGATGCTTGCGACGTTCGAAGCAGGAGCGCCAATCGCGCCAGCGATGTTGGAAGCAGGCGCGCCGATGCAACCGGCGATGGAAGCAATAAGCTCCTCGCGCGATGGCATTGCGGCGACGGCTTTCACACCGGCGACGTCGAGAGCGGTCTCACCCATGGCCCCACCAAGGATTTGCAACTTGTCGTTGTCCTTGGCGTAGTCGTTCACCACTTTCGCGGCAGCGACAGGGTCCTCGGAATAGGCGAGAACGGTCATGCCCTTGAGGTATTCAGAAATGCTTGCGCATGGCTGACCTTCCAGAGCGATTTTGGCGAGCCTGTTCTTGGCGACGCGGACGGACCCACCCGCTTCACGCATGCGTGCGCGCAGGTCCTGCATCTCAGCAACCGTGAGACCTTCGTAATGGCTTACAACCACCACGCCAGAGCTTTCAAAGACTTGGCCGAGCTCTTCGACCACTTTCTCTTTCTGGGCTCTATCCACAGTTTTACTCCAAATTTGGGGACCCGAAGGCCCCGGCTCATAGTTGTCGGCAAGCCGACATACGGGTCCTCATCGGGATAGCCAAAATCGCCCGATCAGATCGGAGCGCTTGGGTTTTTCCCGTCTCAGGCAGGAAATTAAGGCCTTTCGGCCACCCACCATCTAGGACGAAATATGCCGCACAAAGAATCGCGCGGCACATGAGACGGGTCTTTAAACCTAATTTTTGCTCAAGGAAACCCTAAAAAGGGAACGGTCACAGTATGGATTTATGCGAACTCAATTGCGTCGCCCTCGGCAGTGACAGACGGCCCCTCATGCCCGGTGTCGCCACAGATTGGGCAGCCCATACCAGCGGAGGTAAACTCTACCAGCGGGAAACCTGCGAAGGGGTCGTCATCCTCATCTAGATCCACATCGTCATCATTGGATTTTCCAAGCAAAAGCCCAGCGCCCAAAGCAGCGCCGCCGCCCCCGCCACCACCGAACAATCCAAGCCCGCCAGCCGCGCCAACAGCCAACCCGCCAAGGCCACCCAAAAACGCCAGCAGCCCAAGGCCGATCAGCGCAAAAATACCCGCGCCCCCGCTACCACCGCCATCGTCACCATCAGCGACAGGGTCAGCGATCGGTGTTGCAGCCGGGTCGGCGGTTGCAGCGGGGTCTGGCGCTGGTGAGGCTGGTGGCGGTGCCACTGGCCCAGAAGCAGACGCGCCATAAAGCACTTGAGCGCCATCTATATCGCCATCCCCAAGCCTATCTGTCGATATGACCGGGTTCATAATCTCGGACGTGTCATTGACATGATCCAAGCCAATCGCATGGCCAATCTCATGAAGTGCAACAGCGTAGAAATCTACGGTTCCCGCACCACCTTGCGGAGACCAAACCTCGGAGCTGTCAAAATCGATATCGGCGGTTGCCATCGTGCTGACGCTCGATCCGACAAAGAAAGAAAAATTGGCGACGCCCACGGTCGACCCTGCCAATGCCGCAGCGCCTACCGAAATATCGGCTGGGTTCGCAGAACTCGCCTGTTCAAAGTCGACGCCAGAGATACCTTCCCATGCATCAAAGGCATCTTGCAGTGCGTTTTCAAACTGAGCGTCGTTGTAGAGAGCTGTATTATAGTTCAAGTCATCGACGAAGTCGCTCGACCAATAGACCTTGCCGCTTGACGTTCCCAGCGTCGCCTGGCCCCATTTGATCGCGCTGCCGTTGCTTGCTGTTATGAGCTGAAATGACATGTCACGCTCCCTAATTTCGCCCACGCTGGCGGCAGAGTGAGAGCCGCAGCGATGTTAATCATTCCTTAACGTCTTATACGCAACACGAGTAGGGCAAAAATGAGGCTAAGCTTAACAAGATCAGGCATTTACCGCGTTTTCAGCGGAACTGCGCACAAAAAAGCGGGCCAAATTGGCCCGCTTTTGCTTAACTTTTTGGAAAGGCTTAGTTGCCTGTCGCGTTCTCAACGTTGATCGTCACGCTTGGCCCCATCGTCGAAGACACGACGATCTTCTTCATGTAGGTACCCTTCGCGCCTGCTGGCTTGTTCTTTGCGACTGCACCGACAAATGCGCGCACGTTTTCAACAAGCTTGGCTTCATCGAAAGACGCCTTGCCAACACCAGCATGCACAACGCCAGCTTTTTCAACCTTGAACTGGACTTCGCCGCCTTTGGCCGCTTTGACCGCAGCTTCGACATCCATGGTTACCGTACCCACCTTGGGGTTTGGCATCAGGTTGCGCGGGCCCAGAACCTTACCCAAACGACCAACGATGGGCATCATATCTGGGGTGGCGATGCAACGATCAAACTCGATCTTACCGCCTTGCACGATTTCCATCAGGTCCTCGGCACCAACGATGTCTGCGCCCGCTGCCTTGGCTTCTTCTGCCTTGGCATCACGCGCAAAGACGGCGACGCGCACTGTTTTGCCCGTACCATTTGGCAAAGCAACAACGCCCCGCACCATCTGATCTGCGTGACGTGGATCAACGCCAAGATTCATGGCAATCTCGACTGTCTCGTCGAATTTCGCTTTGGCGTTGTTCTTTACCAGCGCAACAGCTTCTTCGACCGTGACATCGCGCTTGCCGGTAAATTGTTCGCGGGCGGCAGTGGTCCGTTTTCCGTATTTAGCCATTACTTCACCTCGATGCCCATGGAGCGAGCAGAGCCCGCGATGATCAACATTGCGCCTTCGATATCGGTCGCGTTGAGGTCTTTCATCTTGGCCTCGGCGATTTCACGTACCTGCTTGGAGGTCACGGTGCCAACGATCTCACGGCTCGGATTATTCGCGCCGGATTTCAGCTTGGCCGCCTTCTTGAGGTAGTAAGACGCAGGTGGCGTCTTGATGTCCATCGAGAAGGATTTGTCCTGATAATAGGTGATCACGGTCGGGCATGGGGCGCCGGGCTCCATGTCTGCAGTCTTGGCGTTGAACGCCTTGCAGAATTCCATGATGTTGATCCCGCGTTGACCCAAAGCAGGGCCCACTGGTGGGGATGGGTTGGCTTGACCTGCAGGGACCTGCAGCTTCATCGTGCCAGCGATTTTCTTGGCCATTGGCCGTCTCCTTTTCAACTCCTGGGCCAAACGCGTTCAGCCAGGTCTTCGTTATAGTGGTCCGGTCTGGGGCGCGCGCGCCCCTCGCCTCCCACGTGATGCACGTCAGGTGGTTTTGGTCACCTGCGTGTATTCCAGTTCGACCGGCGTTGCCCGGCCAAAGATCGAAACAGTCACCTTGAGGCGCTGGTTCTCGTCATCAACTTCTTCAACCATGCCAGAGAAGCCTTCGAAGGGACCGTCGGTGACGTTCACGTTCTCGCCCACATCAAACACGATTGTGGACCGCGGTGCTTCCGCGCCTTCTTCGACACGGCCCAGGATCGCCTGAACCTCTGCGTCGCGCATTGGCATCGGGCGGCCTTGTGGCCCCAAGAAGCCTGTCACACGGTTGATCGAGTTGATCAAATGGTAGCCGCGATCCGACATCTCCATGTGCACGAGCACATAACCCGGCATGAAGCGGCGCTCCGCCGTCACCTTTTTGTTGCGGCGGATCTCGATAACCTCTTCGGTCGGGACCAGCACCTCGTCAATGTCGTCCTGCAATCCGTTCTCTTCAACGGATTGGCGGATTTGTTCGGCGATGCGCTTCTCGAAATTCGAGAGGACCGAAACCGAATACCACCGTTTTGCCATTGCCAAAATGCCTTTGTTATCAGAGCCTTGAAGAAACGAAAACAGCGCGCATCTCGAATCTATGCGCGCTTTCTTCGTCAATTGGGGGCTGACCTACCTCGACGGGGGTGTAAGATCAAGGCCTTGGGGCAAGACAGGCGTGGTTTCGGCGGCTATGCATGTTTGCGCGGAGGCGGAGAAAACCAAGCTTGGGAGGTTTCTAGATCGGCTGGGCGACCCAATAGATAGCCTTGGCCCAATGGCACCCCTAGCCGGCGCAACGCGTCCAACTCACCTTCCGTCTCGATGCCCTCGGCTACGATCTTTGCGTTGGTCTGTTCAGCAAAACCGACCAAGGCTTCGGCGAGGCAGCTTCGAACCACATCGCGTTCAATGCCGGAGGTTAAAGAAATATCGAGCTTAATGATATCGGGCTTAAGTTGAACGATTTGCTGCAGCCCTGAATATCCGGCACCAGCGTCATCCACAGCGAGCCGCAAACCGTTCGACCTGAGCTTTGTCAGTTGATCCAACACCGCCTGAGGGTCGTCGATCTCTGCATGTTCCGTAACTTCAAGCACGATGCGGTCTAGCGGTTGATGACGAAGCGTTTCCGTCAACAGGCCAGAAGCAACCGTCGCTGGAGAGGCGTTCAGGGAGACATAGATTGGTTCCGGCAACTCGCTGACGGAGCGCAGAGCGGACTTGATCACAGCGAGTTCAAGGTCAACCTGCATCCCAACATCGGCCGCTTCATCGAACCACAGGTTTGGCGGGCGGTAAGGCTCAGACCGAAACCGCGTCAAGGCTTCGAACCCCACGGGCTCGCGTGTGCGAATGTCCATAATGGGTTGAAGCATGACCGCATAACGCTCCTGCGAAATTACGCGCTCCAACTCCTCGCGCAGCATTTCCAGTCTGGTGCGTTTGCTCAGCTTTTCGTTCACCTGTTCCGCGGAAATTTTGGCAAAGGCCCGCATGACACCAAGATCGCGCGGGTTGAGGTCAGGTTTAGGTTCGCGCGACAAGCAACAAAACATACCATATGGCGTCCCATTGCTGCGCATGATTGGCACGCTGACATGTGATCTGACGCCAACCGCCTCGGTGATCGGTACGCTTTTGGCAAGGGGAATGTCATGCGTATCCGGGATTACCTCTGGCAGGTCGCCCGAGAGGATGTAGTTGCAATAGACTTGGTTCAGCGGGATGCTGATCCCTGGTGCCGCCATTTCCTCAAAGCCGGGGGCGTCTACGGCTCTGAAAACGAGCTTGTCGTCGACAAATTCGGAAAGATACGCGACTTCCATGCCAAGATGGGATCGTACAAAATTCAAAGCTGATTGAACGACATCCTCGTTGTCCGCGTCGCTCTTGACGACGCTTGCGACGATGTTGGTTCCGCTCATACCTTGGTCCTTTCCACTATCTGACGATCATCCAATCGCGGGAAAGTGGAAACCAAAGGTTATCTGCCGACCCACGGTACACGACTCACGGCGAAATAGCCTTCGATTTTGGGCTTGAAAGCGCCCG
>JAPORH010000096.1 GCA_026710325.1 Litoreibacter sp.
CGGGCGCTTTCAAGCCCAAAATCGAAGGCTATTTCGCCGTGAGTCGTGTACCGTGCCCTACTGGACTTAAATTGCGATTTTACAATATGTAAGTCAAAGTTGACACTTACCCCAACACACGGCTAGATCTTACTGTGGTCAAACATCGGGGGACCCCATGCAGGACGCCCAACTGCGTCAAAGTTACGCCAAGCCGCTCTACAACGCGCAGGAACGGGCTCGCCGCGATGCGAGCGTCTGGACCTTGGTCCAAGGGGTCTTGGCGCCTGTCCAATTTCTGGTGTTTCTCGTCTCATTGACGCTTGTTTTTCGCTACCTGCTGACGGGCTCCGGATATGAGGTGGCGACCGTCTCAATCATCGTGAAAACAGCCTGCCTCTACGCCATCATGATCACCGGCTCGATCTGGGAGAAAGTGGTCTTCGACAAATGGCTTTTTGCCCCCGCTTTCTTCTGGGAGGATGTGTTTAGCTTTGTCGTAATCGCACTCCATACCCTTTATTTATATGGCCTTTTCACATCGGCCTTCCCGCCTTTGACACTGATATGGATCGCGCTCGCGGCCTATGCCGCTTACGTCGTCAACGCAGGGCAATTTCTTTGGAAACTGCGCGTCGCGCGCTTGCAGTCTGAGGTCGCAGCATGACGAACCAAATGCCCCCACCACCATCGCTTGGCTGCCGGTCCCAACCCATTTTAAAGCAGCGCGGCCAGCGGGAGGTTTTCTGCGGCCTGACCGGCATCATCTGGTTGCACCGCAAAATTCAGGACGCCTTCTTTTTGGTCGTCGGCTCACGAACTTGTGCACATCTTTTGCAAAGTGCGGCGGGCGTGATGATCTTCGCTGAGCCCCGATTCGGCACTGCGATTTTGGAAGAATCAGACCTTGCGGGACTGAATGACGCCCATGCAGAGCTTGACCGGACCGTGGCCGAATTGCTCGAACGACGTCCAGATATTCGGCAGCTCTTCCTCGTAGGCTCCTGCCCGTCCGAGGTGATCAAACTTGATCTGTCTCGCGCCGCGGAGCGGATGACGCAAGCTTATGCACCAAAAGTCCGCGTGCTGGAATATTCGGGCTCGGGCATCGAGACAACATTCACCCAAGGCGAAGACGCCTGTCTTGCAGCCATGGTACCCGTGCTGCCCGAAACGGATGCACAGGAGCTGATGGTCGTGGGTGCCTTGCCGGATGTCGTCGAAGACCAGATGCTTGGCCTCTTGTCTGATCTGGGCATCGGCCCCGTCCGCGTCCTGCCCGCGCGCAATATCGACAGCGACACAGCTGTTGGGCCAAATACCGTCTTCGCGCTGACGCAACCCTTTCTGGGTGACACGCATGCGGCACTTGAACGCCGCGGCGCACGACACATCGCGGCCCCTTTCCCGTTCGGGGAGGAAGGCACAACAGCTTGGCTTCGCGCTTTGGCGCGCGAATTCGGTGTTTCAGATGAGACCTTCGACGCAGTCACTGAAGCGCCGCGCCGCAGGGCCCGTCAGGCCGTCGCCCAAGCTGCGGAACCGCTCTCAGGAAATTCTGTCTTCTTTTTCCCGGACAGCCAGCTCGAAATCCCGCTGGCGCGGTTCCTGACCCGCGAATGCGGCATGTCCGCAATCGAGGTGGGCTCACCCTACATTCATGATGGCATTCACGGCCCCGATCTGGAGCTCTTGCCTGCTGGCCCACAGCTTTCTGAAGGACAGGATGTCGACCTGCAGCTCGATCGTTGTCGGGAGGCCAGCCCGGACCTGACCGTCTGTGGATTGGGCCTCGCCAACCCATTGGAGGCAGAAGGTCTGTCGACCAAATGGGCGATCGAACTCGTCTTCACCCCGGTGCATTTCTACGAGCAGGCGGGTGACTTGGCCTCCCTCTTCGCACGGCCTTTGCGGCGGAAATCAATTCTGGGGGTCGCCGCCGAATGAAGCTGACCGTTTGGACATATGAAGGCCCGCCGCATGTTGGCGCAATGCGTGTCGCGACGGGCATGAAGGGGCTGCACTACGTGCTGCACGCCCCGCAGGGCGACACCTATGCCGACCTGCTTTTCACTATGATCGAGCGGCGCGATCACCGCCCCCCAGTCACTTACACCACATTCCAGGCCCGCGACCTTGGTGCGGACACGGCCAACCTTTTCAAGACCGCCTGCCAGGACGCTTACGCCCGCTTCAAGCCTGAGGCGATCATCGTTGGAGCCTCCTGCACAGCGGAGCTGATCCAGGATGACCCAGGCGGGCTGGCCGAGACTATGGGGCTCGACATTCCCGTCATCCCGCTGGAGCTGCCCAGCTACCAGCGCAAGGAAAATTTCGGCGCGGATGAGACCTTCTTCCAAATCGTGCGCCACCTCGCCAAGCCGATGGAGAAGACACAGCGCGTCACCTGCAATCTTCTTGGCCCGACGGCGCTTGGCTTCCGGCACCGCGACGACATTCAGGAAATCACCAACCTGCTCTATGAGCTTGGCGTTGAGGTCAACGTTACCGCCCCCATGGGCGCGACCCCGTCTGACATCGCCAAGATGGGCCAAGCGCATTTCAACGTGCTGCTCTACCCAGAAACAGGGGAGCAAGCCGCGCGCTATTGCGAGCGGACCTTCGATCAACCCTACACCAAGACCGTGCCGATTGGCGCGGGCGCCACGCGTGATTTCATTGCGGAGGTCAAAGCGCTGGCCGGCATAACGGCTGAGATCGACACGGATCGTTTGCGCCAGACGTGGTGGTCGCGCTCCGTCGACAGCACTTACCTGACGGGCAAGCGGGTGTTCCTCTTTGGCGACGGCACACACGTTAAAGCCGCGGCCCGTATCGCCCGCGACGAGATGGGGTTCGAGGTCGCCGGGATGGGCTGTTACAACCGCGAATATGCCCGAGACATCCGTGCGCTCGCCAAGGAGTACGGCGTTGAGCCGCTGATCACCGACGACTATCTCGAAGTTGAACGCGCCATCGAGGCGCTGCAGCCTGAAATGATCCTCGGCACTCAGATGGAGCGCCATATCGGGAAGCGTCTGGGCATCCCTTGCGCCGTCATCTCCGCCCCCGTCCATGTGCAGGACTTTCCCGCGCGTTACTCCCCGCAAATGGGGTTTGAGGGCGCCAATGTCATCTTTGACACCTGGATCCATCCACTGGTTATGGGGCTGGAGGAACATCTGCTGCACATGTTCCGGGAAGATTTCGAATTCCATGATGCCGCCGGGCCAAGCCATCACGGTGGCCATGCGCCCAAACCTCTGAGCCCGGCCGCGGGTGAGGCGGGCTCGATGCCCGCCGAGACCGCACCTGCGCCCCCCTCGACGGATGTGATCACCTGGCTCGCCGATGCGGAAAAAGAGCTGAAGAAAATCCCCTTCTTCGTGCGCGGCAAGGCCCGCCGCAATACGGAAACCTTCGCGGCAGAAAAAGGCCTGCACGAAATCTCCCTCGACACGCTTTATGAGGCAAAGGCCCATTATGCGCGATGAGGTGATGCATAAGCCTTACCACTTCGTCATTGTGACGTTGGACCGGCATGCCGCCGGACCTGCAGCGCGTGCCATGCCGCGCCTCGCGCTCGATTTTCCAGGCCTTGAGCTGTCCATTCATGCCGCTGCGGAATGGGAAAAAGACCCGGACGCGCTCGCCCGCGCCAAGGCCGACATAGCCCGCGCCGATATCGTGGTGACCTGTGTCATCTTCCTGGAAGATCACATCAAGGCGATCCTGCCCGAGCTGCAGGCCCGCCGCGACGCCTGTGACGCTATGATCGGCGTCGTTTCCGATCAGGAGATCACCCAGCTGACCAAAATGGGCGATCTGGACATGTCCAAGCCAGCAAGCGGCGCGATGAGCTTGCTGAAGAAACTGCGGCCCTCGAAATCCTCAGGCAAGTCTGGCGCGGGCCAGATGAAGATGCTGCGCCGCCTGCCCAAAATCTTGCGGCTCATCCCGGGCAAAAGCCAGGACCTGCGCGCCTGGTTCCTGTCGATGCAATATTGGCTGGGCGGCAGCGACGAAAACATCGAAAACATGGTGCGCTTCCTGATCGGGCGCTACGCCAGAAAGTCAGACTGGCAGCGCGTGGATGCAGCTTTGCCACGCGAATACCCCGATACCGGTCTCTACCATCCTGCACTGCCCGGCGATCACATCACCACGCGGCTGGAAGACATTCCAACGGTAGCAGGTTGCCCGACCATCGGCGTCTTGATGCTGCGCAGCTACATCCTTGCCGGTGATACCACGCATTACGACCACGTCATCCGGACGTTAGAGGCGCGCGGCCTCAACGTGATCCCGGCTTTTGCGGGCGGGCTCGACGGGCGCCCTGCGATGGACACCTATATGGTTGGCCGCGTTGACGCGCTGGTTTCGCTCACCGGGTTCTCTCTCGTCGGCGGTCCGGCTTATAACGACAATGACGCGGCGGTCGAGGCACTGGCGGCGTTAGATGTGCCCTACCTCGCTGCACAACCGCTCGAATTCCAGACACTGGAACAGTGGGAGGAAGGCTCCCAAGGCCTCAGCCCTATCGAAGCGACGATGCTCGTGGCTCTGCCCGAAATCGACGGCGCCACCAATCCAACCGTATTTGCGGGCCGTCACGGCACCGGCGCTTCGGATGATTTAAAATCCATGGCCCCCGCGCCTGAGCGCGTCGATGCGCTGGCCGAGAAGGCGCATCACCTCGCTACGCTGCGCCGCTTGAAAAACGCCGAGAAAAACGTAGGCATCGTGCTCTTCGGCTTCCCGCCCAATGCAGGCGCTGTCGGAACCGCCGCATATCTGTCGGTCTTTGAAAGCCTCTACAACACGCTGCACCAAATGGCGCGGGACGGCTATGAGCTGACCCCGCCCGACAGCGTTGACGCGTTGCGTGAGGCCATCCTGCAAGGCAACGCCCAAACCTATGGGCAGGAGGCCAATGTCGCGGCCAAAATCAGCGCTGATCAGATCGTGGCCCGCACGCCTTGGCTCGACGAGATCGAGCAAACCTGGGGCCCCGCCCCCGGGCGAGTGCAGTCCAACGGGCGGGAGGTGTTTATCCTCGGCGCGCAATTCGGCAAGGTCTTCGTCGGCGTCCAACCCGGCTTCGGCTATGAGGGCGACCCGATGCGGCTGCTCTTTGAAAAGGGCTTCGCACCCACCCATGCCTTCAACGCCTTCTACCAATATCTCAAGCACGACTTCCAAGCCGATGTCGTCCTCCATTTCGGCATGCATGGCGCGCTGGAATTTATGCCGGGCAAGCAGAACGGGCTCTGCGGCAAGGACTGGCCCGACCGGCTGATGGGCAACCTGCCCAATGTCTACCTCTACGCCGCCAACAACCCATCCGAAGCGACGCTCGCCAAGCGCCGCGCCAACGCGGTGACGATCACGCATTTGACCCCGCCTTTGCAAAGCTCCGGCCTTTATCGCGGGCTGGCTGATCTGAAAGACAGTCTGATGCAATGGCGGGGCATGGAAGAGGGACCCGAGCGCAATGGCCTCGAAGAGCTGATCCACGCCCAGGCCGAGGCCGTTGACCTGCAGGCCTATGACCTGGACGCGCTTTGGCTGAAACTGCTGGAAACCGAGGATGCGCTGATCCCCGACGGTTTGCACATCGTCGGCGGTGCTCAGTCTCAGGAGGAGATCGAGGACATGCTCGCCCTGATGAGCTTCGACAGCGATCAGGCGCGCGACACCGCGCGCAAAAACCTCAGTGAAGACCACGAACTCCCCGCGCTGATGCGCGCGCTGAATGGCCAATTCATAAAACCAGTTCCCGGCGGCGACGTGATCCGCGCACCCGAAATCCTACCCACGGGCCGCAATATTCACGCCTTTGACCCGTTCCGCATGCCAACCGCTTTCGCGATGCAAGACGGCGCCAAACAGGCGGCTGAACTCATCGCCGCGCATCAATGCCTACCGCGCACCGTTGCGCTGGTGCTGTGGGGCTCCGACAATATCAAATCCAATGGCGGCCCGATTGGACAAGCGCTAGCCCTGATGGGGGCCAAGCCACGCTTTGACAGCCATGGCCGCCTTTGCGGCGCGGACTTGATCCCGCTGGCTGATCTCGGACGCGCGCGCGTTGACGTCGTCATGACGCTTTCGGGCATTTTCCGCGACCTGCTGCCTTTGCAAACTAAGCTGCTCGCCGATGCCGCTTATCAATGCGCCATGGCCGATGAGCCACTCGAGATGAACCCGATCCGAGAGCACGCATTGGCCTTCGCCGAGACGCAAGATTGCGACATGCGCACCGCTGCGCTGCGCGTCTTCTCGAATGCCGAAGGCGCCTACGGGTCCAATGTGAACCAGCTGGTAGACAGCTCTGCTTTTGAAGATGAGAGTGAGCTGGCCGACGCTTATCAGGCCCGCAAATCCTTTGCTTACGGTACGGATGGAGAGGCCAGCCAGCAGTCTGCGCTTTTGCAGGACACGCTCAAAAACGTCGATCTCGCCTATCAAAACCTCGAATCTGTCGAGCTGGGCGTCACGACTGTGGATCATTATTTCGACACGCTTGGTGGCATCGCTTCAGCGGTAAAACGCGCCAAAGGCTGCGATGACACGCCGGTTTATATCGGGGATCAGACGCGCGGCGGCGCGAAGGTGCGGACACTTGAGGAGCAGGTCGCTTTGGAGACCCGCTCCCGCTCCCTCAACCCGAAATTCTTTGAGCCACTCCTGAAACACGGCCACGAAGGTGTGCGCCAGATCGAGGCGCATATCACCAACACAGTCGGCTGGTCTGCGACCACGGGCAAAGTTGACCATTGGGTCTACCAGCGCCTGAGCGAGACCTTTGTTCTGGACGAGGAGATGCGCAAGCGCCTCGCCGATCTGAACCCGCAAGCCTCCATGCGGATGGCCAACCGCCTGCTGGAGGCCTCCGACCGCGACTACTGGACACCAGACGAAGACACGCTCGCCGCGCTGCAAGACGCGGCCGACGCCATTGAAGATCAACTAGAGGGCATTGCAGCCGAATGACCTCAGGAAAGGGAATATCATGAGCCCACTCGATAAAAGCATTCCGAACCTAGGCGCCGATGGCGAGGGGTCCGTGCAGGTGCATGACACCTCTAAGATCGAGGGCGCGAAGGTGTTTTCGGTCTATGGGAAAGGTGGGATAGGCAAATCCACGACCTCTTCGAACCTGTCTGCAGCCTTCTCCAAGCTAGGCAAGCGCGTGCTGCAAATCGGCTGCGACCCGAAGCATGACAGCACGTTCACGCTGACCGGCTCCCTTGTGCCTACGGTGATCGACATCCTGAAAGAGGTCGATTTCCACGCGGAAGAACTACGCCCCGAGGATTTCGTTTTTGAGGGTTTCAATGGCGTCAAATGCGTCGAGGCGGGCGGCCCGCCTGCAGGTACCGGTTGTGGCGGCTACGTGGTCGGCCAGACCGTGAAGCTGCTGAAACAACATCACATGCTCGAGGACACCGATGTGGTTATTTTCGACGTGCTGGGCGACGTGGTTTGCGGCGGCTTTGCCGCGCCTTTGCAGCATGCCGACCGCGCGCTGATCGTCACGGCCAATGATTTCGACAGCATCTACGCGATGAACCGGATCATTGCCGCCGTTCAGGCCAAATCAAATAACTACAAAGTGCGACTCGCAGGTTGCGTCGCCAACCGCTCCCGCGAAACGGATGAGGTGGATCGCTACTGCAAGACTGTGGGCTTCAACCGCATTGCTCATATGCCCGATCTGGACGCGATCCGGCGTTCCCGGCTGAAAAAGAAGACCCTGTTCGAGATGCCCGAGGATGAGGACATCGTGCAGGTACAGAAAGAATATATCCGCTTGGCAGAAACGCTGTGGAACGGGACCGAGCCGCTTGCCCCCGCACCGCTTCCCGACCGCGAAATCTTTGAATTGCTTGGGTTTGATTGATGTCTGATGCGCAAGACATACGGCTGACGCCACCCTATGCGGAGCCGCAGGCCCCGCCTGGCGCGCTTGGCTCGGGCTATCACGCAACGCTTGACCGGGTGGAGGACTATTTCGACCGCACCGCGACCCAGACATGGGAGCGGCTGACCTCCGATGCGCCGGTTTCGGGCATTCGCGCGACGGTGCGGGCAGGGCGGGAGCGAATGCGTGGCGTGTTCCTCTACCAGCTGCCCGAAGACTTGACCGGGCTGCGCATTCTGGATGCCGGCTGCGGCACTGGCGCGCTCTCGACCGAGATGGCGCGGCTGGGCGCGGAGGTCGTCGGCGTCGATATCTCCCCGCAGCTCATTGACATTGCGCAGCGGCGGAAGCCGAAAGACTTGAAAGGCAGCATTTCTTACGTCGCGGGCGACATGCTCGACCCTGCACTGGGCGTGTTCGACCATATCGTCGCGATGGATTCGCTGATCTATTACAGCGCCAAAGATATCGGGCGCATCCTCGACAAGATTGAGCCGCGCCTGCGTAAAACCATGGTGTTCACGGTCGCTCCGCGCACGCCGATGCTGATGGCGATGTGGAAAGCGGGCAAGCTGTTCCCGCGCGCGGACCGCTCGCCCACCATGATCCCACATTCCCCGCGCAAGATCGCGGAGGCCACACAATCGGGCGCGGTTAACACGCTCGAACGCGTCACGTCCGGCTTCTACATTTCCCAAGCGCTGGAGTTCCGCCCGTGATGCTGAAAGCTGGCATAAAGTCACTGACGCTGCGCGCGCTGCCATTTTCGGACGCGGTGAGCGAGCAGCTGCCCTTGGGCCAGCTTCTGCGCCTATCACTGTTCCAGGTCTCGGTCGGCATGGCGGCCGTGATGCTGTTGGGCACGCTGAACCGCGTAATGATCGTCGAGCTTGGCGTTGCGGCTACAATTGTGGCGATCATGATCGCGATCCCGGTGCTTGTAGCGCCCTTCCGCGCGCTTCTGGGGTTCCGCTCGGATACCTACAAATCCGCCATTGGCTGGAAGCGCATCCCCTACTTATGGTTCGGCTCGCTCTGGCAGTTTGGCGGCCTGGCGATCATGCCGATGGGGCTTTTGGTCCTGTCGGGCGATCAGGTCGCGGGTCCGGAATGGGCGGGCGAGGTCGGCGCGGCGCTGGCATTTCTGCTGACCGGCATCGGTATGCATATGACGCAGACCGCGGGTCTCGCGCTGGCAGCCGATCGTGCGACTGAGGAAACCCGCCCGCAGGTCGTGGCGCTTCTCTATGTCATGTTCCTGGTTGGCATGGGCGTCTCCGCCCTAATCGTGGGGGCTTTGCTGCAAAACTTCTCTGCTCTGCGACTCGTGCAAGTGGTGCAAGGCGCGGCCGTCGTAACACTTGCGCTGAATATCATCGCTTTGTGGAAGCAAGAGCGGTTGAACCCGATGACGAAAGAGGAACGCGCGGCGCCGCGGCCGCTCTTTCGTGACGCGTGGGCCGATTTGACGTCAGGTGGCGATGCCGGGCGGCTGCTGCTGGTCGTTTTCTTCGGCACCATGGCCTTCAACATGCAGGACGTCCTTCTCGAACCCTATGGCGGGGAGGTTCTGGGGCTCTCGGTCTCCGCCACAACGCTGCTCACGGCGCTTTGGGCGGTCGGCGCGTTGGCAGGATTTGGTCTTGCTGCGCGCTGGCTCAAGCGGTCGGTCGATCCGCATCGGATGGCAGCACGGGGTATTTTGATGGGCCTCATCGCCTTTAGCGCGGTGATTTTTGCCGCCCCCGTGGACAGCGCGTTGATTTTCTTCGCAGGTGCAGCTGGCATTGGCCTTGGCGGAGGACTTTTTGCCGTCGCAACGCTGACAGCAGCCATGACGCTCAACACCCAAGGCGCAGCAGGCAAAGGCCTCGCGCTTGGTGCTTGGGGCGCGGCACAGGCCACGGCCGCCGGGCTTTCAATATTCATCGGCGGCGCGATGCGGGACATCGTGAACAGCGCCGCGCTGAACGGAACACTGGGCGAGGCGCTCAGTTCAAACGCAACCGGCTATTCGGTGGTTTACCACACGGAGATCGGGTTGCTTTTCATCACCCTCATTGCGCTTGGGCCATTGGTCAAAGCCCGCGCCGTGACCACGCAGCAGGCGGGGCCGGTTGGCTTGGCCGATTTCCCCACATGACCTGCAATAGACCTTAAGACGAAAAGGACCTTACCCATGGTTGGCACCACATTTTTTGGAAACTTCGATCTGGCAAGCGCCGCGATCTGGTTATTCTACCTCTTCTTCGCGCTGCTGATTTTCTATCTGCAGACCGAAAACATGCGCGAAGGCTACCCGATGACAGACGATGACGGGAACCCGGCGCCCAACCAGGGGCCATTCCCTGTCCCAAAAGACAAAACCTTCATTCTGCGTGATGGGCGTGGTGAGCTTACCGTGCCTTCGGGCCAACGCGGCGACCGTGATAATCTTGCCCTACAGCGGACTGCCACGGCAGCTGGCTCGCCCTACGTTCCGACCGGCGATCCGATGAAGGACGGCGTCGGCCCGGCCTCTTGGGCGCCACGTGAGGATCATCCAGAGCTGGACGCGCACGGCCATATCAAGATCCAACCCATGTCCAAACTTGAGGACTTCCGCATCTCTGCGGGAATGGACCCGCGCGGCAAGCCTGTTGTGACAGGCGACGGCGAAGTCGTGGGCCGCGTCATCGATATGTGGGTCGACGTGCCGGAGCAAATGGTGCGTTACCTGACGATGGACGTGAACCCTGAGGGCGACGGCAACACCCGTCTGATCCCGATGAACTTCGCGCTCATCAAAGGCGACCGCGTCAAAATCCGCTCCCTCTACGCGCACAATGTCGGGGACATCCCGCAAGCCAAAAGCGACAGCGAGCTGACGCTTCTGGAAGAGGAAAAGATCATGGCCTTCTACGGCGGCGGCACGCTCTATGCCGACCCCAAACGGCTTGAGCCTAAGGTCTGATCAGAACGCTGGTCGGGCCTGTTAGCTAGGGCCCGACCCCAAGATAAGGGGACAGCAAGATGCACCATGATGATTTCAAATTCGAACCCGTTCGCGGCTTGCCAGAGGCCTTGCCCGAAGGTGAGCACATTCTTTGGCAAGGCCAGCCCAACGCCATGCGGCTTGCCAAGGATGCGTGGGGATTGAATTGGGTCATTGGGTATTTCATTTTGCTGACGGTTTGGCGGGTCGGGGTGTCGTCGACCTACGTCCCGCTGACCGAAGCCATGGGCCACGGGGTCCCATTCCTTCTGACCGCACTTTTGGCAGTCGCGGTTATCTACATCTTGGCATCCGTCCAGGCCCGGTCCACCGTCTACACCCTGACCAATAAGCGGGTCGCGATGCGCATTGGTGCGGCGCTGACTATGACGCTGAACCTGCCTTACGTGTGCATCGGCAATGCCAATCTCGCCACGCGCAAATCCGGTTTTGGTAGCGTCACTTTTGAGCTGATGGGCGAAACCCGGCTCTCATATCTGATGACCTGGCCGCATGTCCGCCCCTGGCGCTTCAATCCAACGCAACCGTCCTTCCGGTCGATCCCCGACGCCGCAAATGTAGCTGCGATTTTCGCGGAAGCGGCAGAGACGCGCGTCAACGAGCCAAAAGTCGCGCGTATTGATTCAAATCAAGGCGCCGCTGGCGCAGTTGCGGCGGAGTAGACCCATGCGAAATCAAACTTCATCGCTTGCCAATCAAATGAAATACCGGGACCGTGAAATGGTCCCGCGCGTGCTGGTGCGTGCGATGTTTGGGTTGATGGGGCTGACCGTCGCCCTCGTGGGATATGCGCAATGGGCAGACGTGCCTTTGACCGGCGTCGCCCCTGACAGCCCTGTAGTTGAAGAGCGTGCCATCACGCTGACCGGCGACCGCCGCACAGGCTATTCTGTGATTGACGCTGCTGGCGCTCAAATCGCGCATTCCACGGATGACAAAAAGGGCTTCATCGACGTGATTGCGACCTCGGTGAACCGGGAACGCACCGTCAAAGGCATTACCGAGAATGACCCGCTGCGCCTTGTGCGACGCGAAAACGGCCATGTCGCCGTCATCGACCCCGCCTCCGGCTGGAAGATCGAGCTGATCGGATACGGGAAAGACAATGTCGCAGCCTTCGCCACGCTGCTTGACTGAACCTCATTTGAAAGGGACTTCGAAATGGGACTACTGACAAGATCAACAGAAACCGCACCTTGTGAGGTCACGATCTCGCACCGGTTCGAAGAATTGTCCGCGCATGTGAAATTTCTCAACGGGGCGGTCGTGAACCCAGGTGACAGCGTGATGGTGCACGGCGCAGAGATCATGGCGCCTTATGGCGAGATCGTCTCCGAAGAGCGTACTGCGACGATCACCCGAGCCTCATGGCTGGAACAGCAATGGACCCGCTGGACCGGCGATTTTGAATTCATGGAGCTGTGCGAATTCAGCTTTTCCGAGGAGGTTTTGTCATGAACAAGCCAAGCCATTCCGCCTTTGCCAAGACCGCCGAAGAAGCACTCGCGGCGCAAGACGCGCTTGATGCCGAGCCAATGACCTCCGAGATGGCGACAGAAGTTGCGATGCAGAACACGCTTCTTACCCCGCGTTTCTACACCACTGATTTTGACGAGATGGACGCAATTGATGTCACGCCCGTGCGCGACGATTGGGACACGCTCATCGCGCAGATGAAGGCGGACCCTAATAACGGGCATTTCAAAAAGAATGAGGACTGGGACAGCGTCGATTGGGACGGGATGGAGCCCAAACTGAAGGCCGAGTTCATCGACTTTCTAATCTCCTCCTGCACAGCCGAGTTTTCGGGCTGTGTGCTTTACAAGGAGATGAAGCGCCGCGGCTCGAACTCCGACATCACCACCCTGTTTCAACTGATGGCCCGAGATGAGGCGCGTCATGCAGGCTTTATCAATGACGCGCTGCGGGAGGCCGGTATCCGCGTCAATCTGGGCTTCCTGACCCAGAAGAAGAAATACACCTATTTCCGGCCCAAATTCATCTACTACGCGACCTACCTTTCTGAGAAGATCGGTTACGCGCGCTACATCACCATCTTCCGCCATTTGGAGGCCAACCCGGAGCACCGCTTCCACCCGATCTTCAAATGGTTCCGCGAATGGTGCAACGACGAGTTCTCCCATGGGGAGGCGTTTGCGCTGCTGATGAAGACTGACCCAAAGCTGACCGAAAGCTTCACCAATAAGCTTTGGATCAAGTTCTTCCTGACTGCGGTTTATTCCACCATGTGGGTGCGCGACCACCAGCGCCCGGTCTTCCACGATGCGCTTGGCGTCGACACGACCTGGTACGGGCAGGAGGTGTTCCGCAAGACATCGGAAATCTCCAAACAGGTGTTCCCCTTCACGCTCGACATCGACCATCCCCGTTGGGTGCCGATGCTCAACAAGATGGAGGCCGCATCGCGTCAGGTGGCCAAAGGCAAGGAAGAAGGCGGGATCGGCGGCACGGCCACCCGCGTCGTGGGCATGGCCAAAGCGGCCTATTGCTTCATCTCGCTGCTAACCATCCCGGCGGTGCACCACAAAGTGCCTGAAAGCACGCGTCTGGAGCCTGCCTACTGATGATGGCTTCGCCCTGGATAGCCGCGGGTTTCGCAGTCTTCGCCTGGTGGTTCTTCACCGGGGCGATCCTGCTGATCGTGCGGCGATCCGATGCGGGTGAGGCAGTGGCCCATGGCCGCTCGGTGTTTCTGTCTGTGCCATTGGCCGCGCTCGGCTTTGCCGGGCTGGTCGTGTCATCGGCTGAGATGACGCTGGCTAATGTCTATATCTCCTTTCTCTCAGTCTTGTTGATCTGGGGCTGGATAGAGCTGGCGTTTCTCGCCGGCATCATCACCGGGCCGGAGCGGCGGGACTGTCCGCCGGGGCTGTCCGGGATGGCCCGCTTTACCCGCGCCTGGAACACGGTGGCCCATCACGAATTGCTCCTATTTGGGACGCTCCTTGTGATTGTGCTTCTGGCCACCGGTGCAGAAAACACGTTTGGATTATGGGTCTACCTGGTACTGTTCATCGCCCGCATCTCCGCAAAGCTGAACTTGTTCTTCGGTGTCCTCCGGATCAATACGGAATTCGTCCCGCTGCCGTTGCAGCACATCAAATCCTATTTCCGGCAAGGTGTCATAACCTTTGCTTTCCCCGTCGGCGTCACGATCCTGACGCTGGCCGCGGCCTGTTTTCTGGAGCGGACCCTCGCTTCCGAAACAGCGCCATTCATTGCAGGTTTCGCCCTGCTCACCGCCCTCAGCCTGCTTGCCGCAATCGAGCATTGGCTGATGGTCATACCACTGCCCGACGCCAAGCTTTGGCGCTGGATGCTTCCCGCGCCAACACGACCACAGGATAAGACCCATGAACTTTGACGCTCTTTTCAACGCCCAGCTCGACGCTCTGAAGGAAGAGGGAAACTACCGCTACTTCGCGGAGCTCGAGCGAAAATGCGGAAAGTTCCCGCTCTGCGCCAACCACGTGGACGGCGAACAGCGCGATGTGACCGTCTGGTGCTCCAACGACTATCTGGGCATGGGCCAGAACAAGATCGTCATCGACGCGATGGTGGAGGCCGTGCAGCGCACCGGCACGGGCGCGGGCGGCACGCGCAACATCTCGGGTACGAACCACGACCACCTGCTGCTGGAGGCGGAACTGGCAGATCTGCACAATAAGGAAGCGGCCTTGTTGTTCACCTCCGGCTACGTGTCGAACTGGGCGGCCCTGTCGACGCTTGGATCTCGTTTGGACAACTGCGTCATTCTCAGCGATGCGGGCAACCACGCCTCCATGATCGAAGGCATCCGCCATTCCCGCGCTGACAAGGTGCTTTGGAAGCATAATGACGTAGCCGACTTGGAGGCGAAGCTCGCGGCACTGCCCGCCAACGTGCCAAAAATTGTGGCTTTCGAGAGTGTTTATTCCATGGATGGCGACATCGCGCCCATCCGCGAGATTGTCGAAGTCGCCGAGAAATATGGCGCCATGACTTACCTGGACGAGGTGCACGGCGTAGGGCTTTACGGCCCGCGTGGCGGCGGCGTGGCCGAGCAGGAAGGTCTGATGGACCGCATTACCCTGATCGAAGGCACGCTTGGTAAAGCATTCGGCGTGGTCGGCGGCTACATCACCGGCTCCGCAGCGCTGTGCGATTTCATCCGCAGCTTTGCCTCAGGGTTCATCTTTACCACCGCCTTGCCCCCAGCGGTGGCGGCAGCGGCGCGGACATCTATTGCCCATCTCAAGCAATCGGACAGCGAACGCATGAAGCAACGCGAACAGGTCGCCAAGCTGCGGGCCGGGCTCGACCGCGCTGGCATCCCGCATATGATGAATGACAGCCATATTGTGCCCGTCATGATCAAGGACCCGGTCAAAACCAAGATGCTGGCTGATTACTTGATGGAAGAGTGGGGCATCTATGTGCAGCCGATCAACTACCCGACCGTGCCCAAGGGGACCGAAAGGCTGCGCTTTACGCCGTCTCCCCTTCATACGGATGAGGATATTGCGCACCTGCTGAACGCTTTGACCGTGCTCTGGAAGCAATGCGCGATTGCGCATGCGGTGGCCTAGCTCAATCCGATTTTAACTTCTTTTGAATAAGGCGCTTCTCAGTATTGAGGAGAGCCTGATGTTTGGCGACGTACGCGTATACCTGTTTTTAAGCGTCTTTGGCGGTGGCGTGATCTATGGCATCTTTCAAGCCCCGCCGCTTACATCGCGCGAAACTGATGCAATTTCGTTGGTCGAGGAAAGCAGCTTCGAGGTCAAATTCGAAGAAGAGCGCGCCCATTGCGAGGAACTGCCCGACAGCTTTGATTGTCAATGCTATGCACGCGTCTCTGGCGTCGTCCAATCTGGTGATCGCCTCAACATTGTGGGCGCCGAGCGCGTCGACCCTGAAAGGCTAGCTCGGATGCAAGCCGAAGGGCGTTGCTGAGCCTGTCTCCCGGCCGCACAAGCTCATGACGCTCGCTATCGCGGCCCGGCCGCGCATGTTAAACACCCTCCATGCCTGCCCTATGCCGCGATTGTCTAAGTGAGATACCCGAGCGCCCGCGCTGCCCGAACTGCGGCTCGCCGCGGACGCTTTCGCATGCAGAACTGTTTGACTTGTCAATCGCACATATGGACTGCGACGCCTTCTATACCTCTGTCGAAAAACGCGACAACCCAGACCTGCGGGACAAACCCGTCATCATCGGTGGCGGACGGCGCGGCGTCGTCTCCACCGCTTGCTACATCGCCCGCATCAAAGGCGTGCGCTCCGCCGTGCCGATGTTCCAAGCCCTAAAACTATGCCCCGAGGCGGTCGTCGTGAGGGGCCGGATGGACGAATATGTCACCGTCTCAAAACAAATCCGGGCGATGATGGAGGAGCTGACCCCGGATATCGAACCACTATCGCTCGACGAAGCCTTCCTCGACTTGACGGGTACCACGCGTCTTCACGGGCACCCGCCCGCCGTAATGCTCGCGCGGTTGGTAAAGCGCATGGAAAGCGAGCTTGGTATCTCAGGCTCGATCGGGCTAAGCCACAACAAATTCTTGGCCAAAGTGGCCTCTGATCTAGACAAACCCCGCGGGTTTTCGATCATTGGCAAGGCCGAAACAGACGACTTTCTGCGCGACAAGCCCGTCTCACTGATTTGGGGCGTCGGCGCGGTCTCGCGGGAGGGGTTGGAAAATGCAGGCATTCGTACTTTCGCTGATTTGCTTCGCTGGGACCGCAAGGAGCTTGGCGCGCGGTTTGGGTCCATGGGCGACCGGCTTTGGCATTTGGCACGCGGCCAGGACCTGCGCCGCATCAGCGCCCATACTCCGGTCAAAGGCATCTCGAACGAGACTACGTTTCATGAGGATACAGCGAGTATCGACATCCTAGACGGCCACATCTGGCGGATGGCTGAGAAAGTCGCAGACCGTGCGAAAGCCAAAGGCATCGCCGGACGCGTCGTAACGCTGAAGCTCAAAACCGCCGATTTCAAACTGATTACGCGGCGCGTCTCCTTGCGCGAACCAACGCAAATGGCGGACACGCTGTACCGTACCGCGCGCGGCTTGTTCGACCAGATCAAAGAACAGGACCCGTATCGGCTGCTGGGTGTAGGCCTATCTGATCTCACGCCTGAGGGCGACGCTGACAGGTCTGGCGACCTTCTCGATCCCGAGGCATCCAAACGCGCTTTGGCCGAACGGGCAGCTGACAAGATCAAAGAACGCTTCGGTAGCGACGCGATCAAAAAAGGTCGGGCACTGCGCTAGTTTTTTGCGTCTCACAGTCGACATGCTTCTTTGAGATACGGACTGCACCTGCGTTAAACCAATCTGAACGGTTAGCCTTTATGCGTGGGCTCGAACGCTTTTTTGATCGAGGTCGCCAAATTGAAACTCCGAATTGTGATGTTACTCGTTATCGGTCCCCTATTTTTGACAACAGGCTACCTGATGCAATCCGATATCGCCTACGAGCGACAGAATATGGCGACGGCGGAGCAGATTTTGATCGCAACGGAGGAAGGCGCAGCGATCGACGCGCTCATCCATGAATTGCAACGCGAACGCGGATTTTCGGCCGGATACATTTCGTCATCAGGTCAAAACTTTCCGGTCGAATTGCGCAACCAACGTGCAGCTTCTTTGAACGCAATCGAGGCCTTTGAGCAAGACGTGCAACTTGCAGCGCAAGAGTGGAGTGATGTTTTCAGCAATGTAACCACTCGAATCCAAAATCTTGAAACCACGCGATCCCGTGTGGACGACTTCTCTATGAGTGTTCCTCAAATGGCGGCTGACTACACTGGGACCATAAGAGAGCTACTCAAGATGAACCGCCCTTCAGCCGCGTTTGAGCATTTTGGCGTCCTGAAATCGTTGTTGTTGACACGTGGCATGGTGAGTTACGCAAAAGAAAGCGCCGGCCTTGAGCGCGCCATGGGTGCCACTGGTTTGGGTGGCGGATTTTCCGGGCCAATCTATGACAGGTTTGTCTCCCTCAGCGGTGCACAAGCGGCTTTGCTAAGCCAAGCTAGCCTAGCAATCGGGGATGAGCAGTGGCTAGCCGATATCTTATCATCAAACCCATATCAAGAAATTGAAGCGTCAAGACAAACGGTAAAAAACGGATACCAGACGAGTGACTTTGGCAGTCTCTCAGCACCTGAATGGTTTAGTATTTCAACAAACTGGATTGATTTTCTTCGTACGACCGAAGTCGCTCTTTTCTCAGAGATGGAGACGCTGGCGTTGGATCTAGATTCGCAAGCAAAAGCGCGGTTTCACGCTCTGGTTTGGACCGGTTCTGCGATTACCTTGGCCGTCTTACTGTTCGCAATTTACTCGTTCGAACGCATGGTCGCACGCATTAAGTATCTGATTTCAGTCATAAACAGATTTACCAAAGGGGACTATAACGTCTTCATCGAAGGTATCGAGGGGCGAGACGAGCTAAGCAAAATGGCGAAAGCCGTTTACCATTTCAAACAAGATACGCTTGAAATGCGCCGTAACGCAGAAAAACTCGAAGAAAAACAAATACGTTCTAAAGAAGAGCAAGACAAGGTCGTTGGATATCTGTCTCAAGGTCTCGGAGAGCTCGCCAACGGAAATCTCTCCATCAATTTTTCAAACCAATTTCCCGAAGAATATGAAGAATTGCGCAAAGACTTCAACACTGCTGCTCTAAAACTCAAAGAAGCCCTGCATACCGTGAGGGAGACGACGTTGAACGTACGTTCTCGTTCTAATGAATTGGGCGAGTCGTCAGAAAGCCTTTCAAGCCGCATCGAGAGTCAAGCCGCCACACTCGAACAAACAGCACTTGCCTTGCAAGAAATCACCTCCGGCGTGCGCGTCGCGGCCGAGAACGCTAAAGACGCGCAAAAAACCACAGATTCGGCACGCAAGGAAGCGACTGAGAGTGGTGAGATTGTAAAACAAGCTGTCTTTGCCATGGACGAAATTTCCAATTCGTCTGAACAGATTTCCAAGATCATCGACGTGATCGATGATATCGCTTTTCAGACCAATCTCCTGGCATTGAACGCAGGCGTGGAGGCGGCGAGAGCTGGGGAAGCAGGCCGCGGATTTGCAGTTGTCGCTTCTGAGGTTGGTGCGCTTGCGCAAAGAAGCGCTGAAGCAGCTACAGAAATCCAAGGCTTAATAGGCGAAAGCTCTGGCCATGTCGAAAACGGCGTCAAGTTTGTCAACAATGCAGGCAAGGCATTAGAAAGCATCGTTGAACGTGTCGGCCAAATTTCAATGCTCGTCTCAGACATGGCTGAAAGCTCTGTACAACAGGCCAAGGAGCTGGGCGATATCGACGCTGGCGTCTCCCAACTTGATGAAGTGACAAAAAGAAACACCGCTATGGTTCAGCAGTCACGTTCCACCAGCGAGGCATTGAGTTCAGACGCCAATCACTTGGAAGAACTGGTTGAACAGTTTCAATTGGGTGACGTGAGCAAAGGGTCGCATTGGCAGGCCGCTTAGAAAGTTAAATCAAATAAGGCTGTTATAATAGCAGATTACGCTTTGGATTATTTCGAAAGTGTAAGTCCAGCCGTCAGCTTTACTCTGCAGCAACTCTCAAATCCTTGCGGCCAATCTCTGTAATCTGGGCCACAATGCGCGACATCAGGCCACGGAAATTGTCGAAGTTTCGGTTAGGGCGAACCCGCAGCTCATTCATGTAAAGAGAACGATCAATTTCAATTTGAATTGCGTGCTGCCGGCGCGATGGCGAGCCATAGTGCTGGGTCGTGAAGGCGCCAGCAAATGGTGCATTTCGGCTTACCCTTAGACCCGCATCAAGAAAAATGGTTTCGATGCGCTCGACAATCGCAGCGTCTGCCGAAGCACCAAACCTGTCTCCGAGAACGACTTCGGGGCGCGGCATACCTTTTTGGGTGACCGCGTCTACAGCCTCATGCGGCATGGAGTGACAATCCACTAGTATCGCTTCACCGAAGTCACGACGCGTCGCCCCCATCAAAGCACCGAGCCTATCATGATAAGGGCGCCAATACCGGCTGATCCGCTCATGCGCCTCTGAAAGTCGCAATTTCCCGCGATAGATGGAGCGGCCATTCGAGACCACACGTGGTATCACACCAAGGCCACTTGCAATGCGCGGGTTATGGATCGCTTTTCGTATACCCTCAATCACCGCGGGATCGAGCTCATCAGCTGCACGGTTCAGATCAAGAAATGCACGTGGCATCGTCGCGCAGATCAAAGGCGCACCAACCTGTGTCGCTGACGAAACTAACAGATCCATAAAAGCGTCCTCGGACGAACGAATGGCCAGCTCATCCAGTACGGTTTTTCGCATGAACGACCACGGGTAATACCGCCCGCTATGCGGACTGGCAAACACAACAGATGTCGTCTGAACATCTGGAAGACGTAGATTATAAGCCTCGTGGGTCATCGTGATCCTTTGGACGGAAGTATAGGCCTTTTTATGTCGACTTCCATAGTACACGACGCTACTTGAAACGAGGAGCGAAAAGGATTCGAATTGAAGCTT
>JAPORH010000111.1 GCA_026710325.1 Litoreibacter sp.
TACCGAATTTAAAATCAAACAAAATCAATGTCCTGCTGGACAATCATCATAGGAGCACAATAATGGCGTTGAAAGTCTATTTGTCGGGTGAAATCCACACCGATTGGCGGGAACAGATCATCGAAGCCTGCAAAGGGCTCGACGTAAGCTTCGACGCTCCAGTGACCGACCATGCGGCCTCCGATGATTGCGGCGTGGCAATTCTCGGCGCGGAAGACCAGAAATACTGGCACGACCACAAAGGGGCCATGGTCAACGCGATCCGAACTAGGAAAGGTATTTCGGATGCCGATGTGGTCGTGGTGCGTTTCGGCGAAAAGTACAAACAGTGGAATGCGGCCTTTGACGCGGGCTACGCCTCGGCCCTCGGCAAGTCGCTGATCATCGTCCATGGGACCGATCACCAGCACGCACTGAAAGAGGTCGATGCGGCCGCGCTTGCCGTGACCGATGACCCTTTGAAGGTAGCAGATATTTTGCGCTACGTACTGACGGGCAGCTTGCCCGCCTGACGCCAAGCGTCCCAATGTCAGGTCTTTTCAGTAATATCTGCTAGGGCTTGTACCAGCGTAGAGGCTTGGTGTCGCTTCGGCGGAAAACGCCTTTGGCTTCAAGATCAAGCTGTACCGTTTTTGCCCACCAACCAGCAGTTTTACCTTCGGGGAACAGCGTTGACGAAAGGTGCGGTACGGCGGCGTCCTTGATCTCTTTCGCGGTCATTCCGGGCGTGTCGCTGGTCACGATACGCAACATGGCTTTTTTCATGTCACTGTATTTCGCGCCGTCAACGCGGGTGACGTGCCCCGGCACGTTGACGTTTTCGACTTCGATTTTCGCATCTGCCATGGACCGAGCCTAAAGCAGATGCGGATTTTGGTTCAAGTCTTAGGCGCGAGGCGGCGTCACCAGCCCCTTTTGCACGGCAGGACGGGCGACAAATCGGTCTAGATAGGCGACCAGGTTGTTGTGATCTTCCCATCCCAGCACCTCTTTCGCTCCGTAGAAGTCCAAAGCGCGTAGCCAAGGGGCGATGGCGATGTCGGCGATGGAGTAGTCTCCGGCGATCCAGTCTTTGCCTTCAAGCTCTTTTTCCAAGACGGAGAGTAGGCGTTTGCCTTCATTGATGTAGCGTTCCTGCGGGCGCTTATCTTCCCATTCAGATCCTGCGAATTTGTAGAAGAAGCCCAGCTGGCCCAGCATCGGGCCAAGCCCGCCCATCTGGAACATCAGCCATTGGGTGATCTTCGCTTTCTCACCAGCGGTCGCACCAATCAGCTTTCCTGACTTTTCAGTGAGGTAGAGCAGGATCGCGCCGGACTCAAAAAGCCCAATCGGCGCGCCATCCGGCCCGTTAGGATCAATGATGGCAGGGATCTTGTTGTTCGGGTTGAGCGACAGGAACTCGGGGCTTTTCACATCGGCATCTGCCAAAGTGACGGTATGCGCTTCATAGGGAATACCCATTTCCTCCAGCGCGATGGAGACTTTGACGCCATTGGGCGTCGGGAAGGAATAGAGCTGAAGCATGCTGGGATCAGAAGCAGGCCATTTCTGGGTGATCGGGAAATCGGCGAGAGCGGACATGACGGGGAACCTTTCTGAGAATTTCCCCTCCAACATATGCTTGGGACATGCAGAAAACAGTCGTGAAATGGTTAACAATTCTGGTAAGACACCTGCGTGAGCGCACAATCAAGAAACAAACGCGCCGGATCGACTAAACAAGGGACACTCGAATGCTAAGTGAATTCAAAGACTTTATCGCTAAGGGCAATGTCATGGACATGGCCGTTGGTATTATCATCGGCGCGGCCTTTACGGCGATCGTAACATCGCTCGTCAGCGACCTGATCAACCCAATTATCGGGCTTGTCTCTGGCGGCGTTGATTTCACCAATAACTATATCACCCTTGCAGGTGAGGTTGCGGCCGGCACCTCGCTTGAAGCCGCGCGCGAAGCGGGTGCCAACGTCTTTGCCTGGGGTGCCTTTGTGATGGCCGTGATCAACTTCCTGATCATCGCTTGGGTGGTCTTCCTGCTTGTGCGTTTCGTAAACCGGGTCAAAGACGCGGCCATGACCAAGGAAGAGGAAGCACCCGAGGAGCCAGCAGGCCCATCTCAAGAAGAGCTTTTGGCTGATATCCTGACCGAGCTTAAAAAGGCCTAGACCTCAATCAAATTCAATACAAAGGCTCGTGCAAACGCGCGGGCCTTTTTCTTTGCGCTTGCGGCAGATGCGGGGTGCGAATTATCTTGAATCAAGATAATTCTTCGAAGGTTCTGCGATGAAAGCCGAGATTGACGCAACAGACGCCCGCATTTTGACCGTTTTGCAACGCGAGGGGCGCATCTCAAATGCTGATCTGGCTGAGAAGGTCAATCTCTCCGCCTCCGCCTGCCACAGGCGGGTGGCGCGGTTGGAGCAGGAGAAGATTATTCGAGACTATGTCGCCCTTCTGGACCCGCGCAAGGTCGACCGGCCCACGACAGTTTTCGTCGAGATCACCCTGAGCGGCCAAGCCGATGAGGTGCTCGACGCGTTTGAGCGGGAGGTAAAACTGATCCCTGAGGTTCTGGAGTGTCACCTGATGGCGGGTTCCGCTGATTATCTTCTGAAAGTTGTTGCCTATGACACCGAAGATTTTGCGCGGATCCATCGCCGCTCGCTGGCACGATTACCCGGTGTGCAAGGGATGCAGTCGAGCTTCGCGCTCAGGACGGTGTTCAAGACCACAGCACTCCCCGTTTAACCCAGAAGATATTGCATCCCATAAAGCGTGAGAGCGCCCGCCGCGATCGCGCGCACAGTCCCTTTGGTCATGTAAGCGACCGCCACCGTCGCAAAGGCTGCCGCCAATCGCGACGGATCAGGCACGCCGCCTGTCGCCTCTGGCCAAAGCACCAAAGGGGCCACCAGTCCGGGCAGGATCGCGGCGGGCGTGTAGCGCAAGTGTCGCAGGAGCCAGGCAGGGATCTCGCGATCACCCACAAGCCCCAGAAAGGAATAGCGGATCAAAAAAGTGCCAATGCCAAGGGCAACGATGATGCCCCAGATTTCAAGGTTCGAGTAGCTCATGACATCCGACGCTCCACCTCCGCGCCCACCATCATGGCAGCCACCGCTGCAATGAGCAGGCCAAGGTTAAACGGCACCGACACCAAGAGCAGCGCAAGAAGGATCGAGGTCAGTGCGGCCACCACATGCGCCAGCGTCCTTAGGGCTGGCACGATCATCGCGAGAAAGGTGATCGGTACGATGAAATCCAGCCCGTACTCCGCCGGGATCGCCTCCCCAATCACCGCGCCGACAAAGGTGAAAAGATACCACAGCGGCACAATCGGGGTGACGGTACCGAAATAATAGGCCATCTTTTCTGGCACGCTGGCCTCGGGCGCACGTTCGAATTCGGTATGTGAAAGCAGAAAGGCCTGGTCCACGTTGAAATAGGCTGCAAGCACCCGCTGCCAGCCCGGCGCCTTCCCCAGATGCGGGGTCAGCGACGCCGAATACATTGCCATGCGAAGATTCACGGCCAGGGCCGAGGCCAGCACGACAATCACTGGAGCGTTCTCCGACATGAATTGAAGCGCGGTGAACTGTGATGCGCCAGCGACAACCAATGCGGAGAAAGCCATGACTTGAGTGAGGGGCAGCCCGGCCTCCGTCGCCACGACGCCAAACAGCATGGCAAAGGGGGTCACGACGACGATGAAAGGCAGCGCCGCTTTGATGCCCTGAAAATACGCAGATTTGGTGGTGGTGGATCGCATGAAGCCGCCTTAGAGTTTGCGCGTAAAGGAGCGCAGAGTGCGGGGGAGGTCAAATGCCAAATAGTGATGCGGGCTATCAGGTAGCGCCTTCGCCTGATGGGGCCGGTTTGACGCGCGCTGTCACGGGCGTGGACCACACCGGCGCGCGCCAAGAGATCCGCGTCGTGGAAGAGCGGCCTCTTACCATTTTCCTCAATTCCCGCGAAATTGTCACCGCGATGACCATTGGCGACTATCCTGACTATTTGGCGCTCGGGTTTTTGCGAAATCAGGCAATGCTTTCGGATACGGACGTGGTCACTGGTGTCGACTATGACGAAGAGCTTGATGTCGTTGTCGTCCGAACCGAGGTAGAGACCGATCACGAGGAAAAGCTCGCCAAGAAAACCCGCACGTCAGGCTGCGCCGTCGGCACCGTGTTTGGCGATATGATGGAAGAGCTGTCCGAAGTCACACTGCCGCAGATGGAGCTGCACGCCTCTGACCTCTATGCTTTGGCTGCCAAGATCAACACGACCGACAGCCTCTACTTAAGCGCAGGCGCTATTCATGGCACAGTTCTCTGCCAAGGCGCCGAAACGCTCGCTTATATGGAGGATGTCGGGCGCCACAACGCAGTCGACAAGATAGCGGGTTGGATGTTCGCCGAAGGCATCGGCGCCGTAGACAAAACGCTTTACACCACCGGCAGGCTCACCTCCGAGATGGTGATGAAATGCGCTATGATGGGGGTACCTGCGCTGGTCTCCCGCTCGGGCTTCACGGCGTGGGGGGTAGAACTCGCGCAACAAGTTGGCCTGACACTCATCGGCCGAATGCGCGGGCAACGTTTCATGTGCCTGTCTGGTGAAGACCGCCTCGTCTGGGATGCTGATCTCAGCAAAGTCGCCAATGAGCCGCGCAAAGCGGGCCGCAAAGGCGCGCGCTCATGACTTCATTGCTTCAAAAATATCCCCCCCGGAGGGTCGTGTGAATGCAGCAGCCAGCGGGTGTCATTCTGGCGGGCGGGCAATCGCGCCGCATGGGGGGCGGGGACAAGGGCTTGCTCGATCTTGGTGGGCGCAAGCTCATCACTCATGTCATTGACAGGCTGCAGCCACAGGTCGCCGAGATTGCGCTCAATGCCAATGGCGATGCGCAGCGATTTGATTTGGGGCTGCCCGTCATTCCTGACAGCATTGACGGCTTTGCAGGGCCTTTAGCCGGCGTTTTGGCCGGGCTCGACTGGGCGGCTGCACAAGGGCATGCGCATATCGTCACCGCCGCAGCTGATACCCCGTTTTTTCCATGTGATCTGGTGCCGCGGCTGATGCTGGCCGCGGAAGAAGCCCCGATTGCGCTGGCCGCAACGCCAGACCCGGACCGTGGGCTTGCGCGGCACCCGACCTTTGGGCTCTGGCCCGTTGAGCTTCGCGATGATTTGCGCATGGCCATTAAAGACGGCGTTCGCAAAGTTGTACAATGGACCGACAAGCACGGCACGGCTTTGGCGGAATTCCCCGCCGAGCCCTTTGATCCATTTTTCAACGTCAACACGCCCGAGGACCTGACCCGGGCGAAGGAGCTATTGGGATGAAGGTGTTCGGCGTCGTCGGCTGGAAAAACTCCGGCAAAACCGGGTTGATGGAACGGCTCGTCGCGGAATTTACAGCACGTGGGGTTTCCGTCTCGACCGTCAAACACGCGCATCATAGCTTTGACGTGGACCGTCCGGGAAAAGACAGCGACCGGCATAGGGTGGCTGGCGCGAGCCAGGTTCTTCTGTCTTCGGCCAACCGCTGGGCATTGATGAGCGAGCTGCGCGGTGCGGCTGAACCACCGCTGTCCGAGCTGCTCCAAAAACTGTCGCCGGTCGATCTGGTGTTGATCGAAGGCTACAAACGCGACACGCATCTGAAGGTCGAGGCGCATCGCAAGGAAACAGGCCAGCCGCTGATTGCGGATGAGGATAGCTCCATCCGCGCCATCGCCAGCAATGAAGCGCTGCCTGATGCAAAGGTGCCGGTGTTCGACCTTGATGATACCAAGGCGATTGCGGATTTTATCTCCGACAGCCTGGATTTGTGAGCCTGTTCGACACCCATATTGTGGTCGATTGGTCGGGCGGAAATGATGTCGGGCCGCGCCCCAAAAAGGATGCAATATGGATTGGCGTCGAGCGTAATGGTCAGACGGAGCCACCCGTCTACATGCGCAACCGTGCCTACGCTGAAGATTGGCTTGCTGCGCGTATCGCAGACGAACTGGAGCGCGGGCATAGGCTCTGCATCGGTTTCGATTTTGCCTTCGGTTACCCGCGCGGCTTTGCGGAGGCTCTGACGGGCAAATCAGACCCTTTGGCCCTATGGGACTGGTTTGAGGCCCGTGTCGAAGACGCGCCAAAACAAAACAACCGCGCCGAGCTCGCAGGCCAGATCAACGCGATGTTTGAGGGCATTGGGCCGTTCTGGGGCAATCCGTCTCCAAAACTCGACGTGCCGGACCTGCCGCGCAAAGGGTTGGCGCGGACTTGCTCGACCTTTGCGGAGCGGCGCGTGGTTGAGACGCGTGCCAAGGGTAGTTTCCCAGTTTGGCAGCTCGCGGGCGCGGGCGCTGTTGGGTCTCAGGTGATCATGGGGCTACCGGTTCTGGCACGGCTGAGACAGCGTTTTACAGGTCGCGTGTCGGTCTGGCCGTTCGAACCGCTCGATACGCCGGTGGCTTTGGTCGAGGTCTGGCCCTCACTCATTGCGGGCGCGGTGGCGGAGGGGCAATATGAGGGCGAGATCAAGGATGCGGCCCAAGTACGGTTGCTCGCCCGCGCGCTCTCGCGGCTGGATCAGGTGGGACGACTGGAACCGATCTTGGCCGATGGCCGCACGGAGTCAGGTGAAGGCTGGATCCTGGGCGTAGGTTTTGAGGAGGAGATTGCAGCAATGGCAAGAGACAGTGGCACGCGTCTGCCCAATGACTGTTTCGCTCTCCCTCCGGGTGTCGATTGGACTCCGGTGGATGTTGCCTTGGCCTCGCTCAAAGACAGCTTGACCCCCGTGGTGGGCGTCGAAAAGCTTGCGATCTCAAATGCATCAGGGCGGGTATTGGCGGAAGATCTTACCGCCGCGCGTTCCAACCCGCCGGGGGCGAATTCGGCCATTGACGGCTACGGGTTCGCCTTTGACGGTTTCGCGCCCGAGATGCCTTTGGTGCCCGGACGCGCCGCGCCCGGTGACCCTTACAGGGCCGCGGTGCCCAAGGGCCAGGCGATCCGCATCCTGACCGGCGCACTTCTGCCCGAGGGTGTCGACACGATCCTGATGCAGGAAGAAGCCTCTGTCTCAGACGGCCTTCTGCGCGCGCAAGCCAAGGTCAAACGGGGCCAAAACGCCCGCGCTGCGGGGGAAGACGTGAAAGCCGGTGATCTGACCTTGCGCGCCGGGACAAGGCTTCGCCCACAAGATGTGGCGCTGGCCACCGCCGTCGGGGTGGCCGAGGCGGCAGTTTTCAAACCATTGCGCGTTGGCGTGATTTCCACCGGTGATGAACTGGCCCCGCCCGCGCCGGACACTTCGCCAGACAGGACGTTTGATGCAAACCGACCGATGCTGATGGGCCTAGCGGAAGCCTGGGGGCATGTGCCGGTTGATCTTGGCCATGTTGAGGATACGCGGGACGCCCTGCGCGCGCGCATGCGGGACGGTGCGCTATCCTGCGATGTGATCCTGACCTCTGGCGGTGCCTCGGCCGGCGATGCGGACCATGTCTCTGCCCTTTTGAGCGAGGAGGGCGCTTTGACGCACTGGCGCGTCGCGATCAAGCCAGGCCGCCCCCTGGCGCTCGCAGTGTTTGACGGCGTGCCGGTCTTTGGCCTGCCAGGAAATCCGGTCGCGGCGTTCGTCTGTGCGCTAATCTTTGCGCGGCCCGCTTTTTCCGCGTTGTCGGGTGGCGGTTGGACCGAACCGGTTGGGTTCGACGTGCCTGCCGCGTTCTCCAAATCCAAGAAGCGTGGGCGCCGGGAATATCTGCGGGCGCGATTGACAGCAGACGGTACCTCGGAGGTGTTCGCCTCCGAAGGGTCCGGCCGCATCTCAGGACTGTCCTGGGCGGAGGGATTGGTGGAACTGGGTGACGACGCCCGGGAGATAACCCCCGGTGATCTGGTCCGCTACATCCCGTTTGGCAGTTTTGGGCTCTAGCTTTTCAAAGCTCGCGAAATCATCTCTGCGGCCCGATGCCCGATCATCATGGAGGGTGCATTTGTGTTTGCGGAGGTGATTTTGGGCATGACGGAGGCGTCGGCGACCCAAAGGCTCTCGACTCCGCGTATGCGCATCTCGGGTGTCAAAGGTGCCTCCTCCCCGCCCATGTGGACCGTACCGACGGGGTGATAAGCCGTGCCGCAGCGGCTGCGGATATAGTCTGCGAATTCTTCGTCGGTTTGAGCGGTCGCAGCGGGGAAAACCTCCGGAGCGCTCAGGTGTTCAAACGGGGCGGAGGCAAGAACCTCGCGCAGGCGTTTCAGTCCATGGACCAGAATTTCGAGGTCTGAACCGTCGGAAAAGACCCCAAGATCAATATTTGGGGCAGCATTCGGGTCTTTGGAGGCGAGTGTCAAAGCCCCGCGCGATTTTGGCCGACAGACGCAGATATCGGCAAAATACCCCGAGCCACGTGTGATCGCCTTGCCCTGATAACCCATCATATAGGGGATGAAATGGGTCTGCACATCGGGCCGCGCGTCGCCGTTCGGGCCAATTGGCGCTGCGCGAAAAAAGGCGCCGGCCTCGACGAAATTGGATGTCATGCGGCCCTTGCGTGCGAGCAGCCATTGCAGTGGCGAAAGTGCCCAGGCGAGCGCTTGGTCTGCCGTAAGCCCGTAGCCTGAGTTTGGCCCTGCGTGATGCAAACCAATGGCAGGGTGGTCATGCAGGTTCTGGCCAATACCGGGGATGTCGCGTGCGACCTCGATGCCCAGATCGCGTAGATGCTGCGCCGGGCCCAGGCCGGAGCGCATCAGGATAGACGGGCTTCCGATGCTACCGGTCGAGAGTGCGATGCCGCGTCGCGCAGTGATCTTTCGGCCATCAGTGAGGTGAATATGCTTGGCAACCCCGTCTTCCAGTTCGATCCGGTCGGTATTTGCGCCGGTGATTACTGTAAGTCTGCCAGTCTGGATGCCGGGCCGCAGGAATGCGTCGGCGGCGGACCAACGACGACCGTTGCGCATGTTTGTATGGAACACGCCTGCGCTTTCGCGTTCTGGGGTGGGCGGAGCAACGCCATTTGAGCCAAGCGTGTGCCCGAAGGCTTCAGACAGAGCGTGTGGATCGGGCAGGCGTTGGGGGGTGATGCGGGCTTCGACTTGCTCGAAAGCAGGTTGGACCTTGTCCCATGACCATTCCGGAAGGTTCCATCCGTCGAAATCATCGGCGCGCCCGCGAAACCAGACCATCGAGTTGATCGAGCTTGAACCGCCCAGCATGCGGCCGCGATTAATCTTCAGCGCGCGGGCTTCTGCGGCGCTTTGTGGGGCGGATTTGAAGCTCCAATCCCGCTTGCTACCCATCGTGTAAAGCAGGCCGAACGGGATTTTGACGTTGGAACAGCGTCGCTAGGGCCAGCTTCCAATACCGCGATTGTGCCAATATTCGCTTCTGCCAGACCGCCCGCCAACGCGCAGCCCGCAGAGCCTGCACCGATGACGACGAAGTCGAACTCCACTAGTCGAAGGTACCGGCGACACGACCGAGCAGCATAAATGCGCGCGCCGTGCGCGTATCGGAAAGACGGACAATGTCATCATCGCTGGCCTGACCAGCAAATTTCGCGAAGGTTTTGTCGAATTGGCGCAGGAAGTGGTGCACCGCGTCGCGGAAGATAGGGTCGGAGCGCATCCGGCCGGATGCAAGTGCGAGCCCCGAGCGGTCATGAATGCCGCCAATCCCCGAAATCTCGCTGCCGCGCTGACCGTCGGCAAACTTGCGCCAAAGCTCGGGACGGGAGCGGTCGGGGCGCAAGTCGTCCATGTAAATGCCGTCCTGGCTGAGCAATGTCAGGACATCTTGAGACGCGCGCACCAGCTTGCCGCTATTGGTGTCGGCCAAGGCGCGGCGCAGCTGCCGGAACCCTTCGGCATCATTTTCGTTCTCGGGGAAGTTCAAAGCGCCGATGAAATCGCTAACTGACAGGGCGGGACCGAGCGCTTCTGGTGGTGTCCCGAGGGCAAGACCCGGTTGGCTGTCGCCGTCGGCGACGCCTTGTTGGATCAGTGCGGGTTGTTCCTTTGCCTGCGCTGGCAAGCGCGCCTGGCGCGTCGTGGCAAATGTCGCGATGGCCGTTTCGGTCTGCTTTTGGCTGGCGACGATTTCGTCGAGCTTCTTTTCGATGCTCGGCTTGAGCCCTGGAGGCGGTGCGAGCTGGCTTTGCTGGATATAGGCATTGCGCATCGCGTCGATTGCGCCCTGAAGGCGAGCGGCCTCTTGCCGCATGATGGAGGCGGTTTTTGCGACTGTGCTTCCGATCCAGATCAGTGCAATCGGAAGGAAAATCGCCAGCATAGATAAAATAAGCCCGGCTTGCGTGCTCTCTTGCCCCTCAGGGCGCAAGAAAAGGAAGTAGATCACGACGCCGATCAACCAGAGCCCGGTCAGGAAAATCGCGATGATATCCGCAGCAACGAGCCCTCGGTCAGGCCGCGTATAGGCACCGAGCGGGGTCTCAGCCGCGGGCTTACCCCTTGGGTCCTGCGCCTGAGGCGGCAAAACCTCTTGGCTTGCGCTGTCATCACTCATTTCTTCAGCCCCCACGGCCCCGCTCCGGTGGCGCGGTTAAACGTAGTTGATCTCCAACACTTCGTAGTCTTTTGTGCCGCCCGGTGTGCGGACCTCGACGCTGTCACCTTCCTCCTTGCCGATGAGCGCGCGCGCCAACGGAGAAGAGATATTCAGAAGCCCGTTTTGGATATCGGCCTCCTGTTCACCTACGATCTGGTAGGTTTTCTCTTCCTCGGTGTCTTCGTCGACAAGCTTCACCGTCGCGCCAAATTTGATGGCGCCCGAAAGCGTTGACGGGTCGATCACTTGCGCGAGGCTGATCATGCCTTCAAGCTCTTTGATGCGCCCCTCGATAAAGGACTGCTTTTCCTTGGCGGAGTGATACTCGGCGTTCTCGGACAGATCGCCATGCTCCCGCGCCTCGGCGATCGCCTTGATAATCGCAGGGCGTTCTTCGGTTTTCAGCTGCTTCAACTCGCTATCGAGCGCCTTGAAGCCGTTCGGCGTCATCGGAATTTTGTCCATAACAGTATGTCTTCTTTTTGGGCCGCCAAGCGCGGCTTTGTTGAAATTACTTCACCCTTAAAGATGTGGTTTTGCAAGAGGCTCTGCAGGCAGGTGCGGCGAGCCTTTGCCGAAGCTATCCGCTTAAGCGTGGGCTGCTTGAGGAATGGTTAATGACGCTATTGGCGTGCTAGGTTCGCCGTCGACGCCGCAAGCGGCGAGCGCAGCGAGCGCGCAGAGTACTACAAGTCTCTTCATCCCAGTTTCTCCTTCCATCGCACAATTTGAGCGCGCACTTGGCCAGGCGCGGTGCCGCCATAGCTGGTGCGGCTGGCGACCGAGTTTTGCACACCGAGCACGGTGAACACGTCCTCGGTGATCTCGGCGTGGATGGCCTGCATCTGTGCAAGGGTAAGATCGGGCAGATCGCAGCCCTGATCTTCGGCGATTTTGACGAGGCTACCGGTGACATGGTGCGCATCGCGGAAAGGCATATCCAGCGTGCGTACCAGCCAATCAGCGAGATCGGTGGCGGTCGAAAACCCGGAGGCAGCGGCTTTTTCAAGCGCCTCTACATTGGCGGACATGTCGATGACCATTCCCGTCATGGCCGCGAGCGCCAGCATCAGGTTGTCCGCCGCGTCAAAGGTCTGCTCTTTGTCTTCCTGCATGTCCTTAGAATAGGTCAGGGGCAGGCCCTTCATGACGATCATCAGCGCCGTGTTGGCGCCAAAAATGCGCGCGACCTTGGCGCGGATCAGCTCGGCTGCGTCGGGGTTTTTCTTCTGCGGCATGATCGATGAGCCGGTGGAGAAACGATCCGACAGAGTGACAAAACGGAACTGGGCGGAGGACCAGATCACCAGCTCCTCAGCGAAACGGCTGAGATGCATGGCGCAGATGGAAGACGCTGACAAGAACTCCAACGCGAAATCGCGATCTGCGACAGCGTCGAGCGAATTGGCTGCTGGGCGGTCGAATCCGAGCGCCTTTGCCGTCGCGTCGCGGTCGATATCAAAGGAAGTGCCCGCAAGTGCTGCCGTGCCAAGCGGGCTTTCATTCATCCGCGCGCGGGCATCGCGAAAGCGCGACGCGTCGCGACCCAGCATTTCGACATAGGCCATCATGTGATGTCCCCATGTGACGGGTTGCGCCGTTTGCAGATGGGTGAAGCCCGGCATGACATGGGTCACGCCCGCCTCGGCTTGGGCAAGGAATGCTCTTTGCAGCGCTTCAATGCCGGCAATGGCGGCGTCCATCTGGTCGCGCACCCACAGCTTGAAATCTGTGGCAACTTGGTCGTTGCGCGACCGCGCGGTGTGCAGTCGGCCTGCAGGCTCGCCCACGATTTCTTTCAGCCGCGCCTCCACATTCATATGGATGTCTTCCAAAGACGGCTTGAAGTCGAATTTTCCGGTCTCGATTTCTGACAAGACCGTGAGGAGGCCTTCACGGATCGCCTCCGCGTCGTTATCCGAGATAATGCCTTGAGCCGCGAGCATCGCTGCGTGGGCGCGGGAGCCCTGAATGTCCTGGGCCGCCATCCGCTTGTCGAACCCGATTGAGGCGTTGATTGCCTCCATGATCGCGTCCGGACCTGCGGCGAAGCGCCCGCCCCACATTGCGTTCGCCGATTTGGCACTATCTTTTGCGTCAGTCATCTTGGGCTGGCCTTGCTGGAGAGCGTGGAATGCGTCTGTTTCGATCCTTGGTCCTATACGCGGGCCTGTGCCTGATGGGCAACCCCGCGGCCGCCGATATGGGACGCTTGATGGCGCTTGCTGAGGGCGAGTTGGGGCGCATTCAATTTCATGCCGAGCCCAAGCCTTTGGCGCTGTCGGGGTTCTTGGATGAGAGCGGAAACGCAACCTCGCTCGAGGCCTATCGCGGTCAGTATGTGCTGCTGAATTTCTGGGCGCTGTGGTGTGCACCTTGTGTGAAAGAGATGCCAGCTTTGAACGCCTTGGACGGAGCTGTTGGCGGCAATTTTGAAGTCGTGACCTTGGCGGTTGGCCGAAATGCACGCCCGGCGGTGGATGCGTTTTTTGCCGAAAAGGGATTGGATAATCTGCCGAAGCTCTTTGACCCGAAAATGACTTTACCGCGTGAAGCACGGGCGCCGGGTTTGCCTGTGACCTTGTTTATCGACCCTGAGGGACACGAAGTGGCACGCGCCGTGGGCGACTATCACTGGGATAGTGACGCTGCGATCACGCTGGTTGAGGCCTGGGTTTCAGGCAGCTGACCCAATTGCGCGGCTGCGCCGCCCACCTTCGTTTGCGTTCTTGGAGGGTTTCACCCTCCGCCACGCGGGCACCCACCCAGAGTATCTTCGACAAAACGAAGCCTATTTGGCTTTGATGTTTTGCAGAAGCGGTAGGAGTTGGCTCATATCGGGGCCATGATCCATGCCGGTCAAAGCTTTGCGGAGCGGCATAAAAAGACCGCGGCCCTTGCGGCCAGTTGCCTCTTTGACCTTTGAGGTCCAATCCGACCAGCTTTGATCCGAGTAGGGGCCATCTGGGAGCAGGGCGAGCGCTTCGGCCACGAAATCCTTGTCCTCGGCGTCAATGACGGGATCTGCTCCGTTTTGGCAGAGGTCCCACCATTTGGCGATGTCATGGCGGGTTGTGATGTTTTCACGCGCGACGGCCCAAAACGCGGCTTGGGTGTCTTCTGGGATGTTGAGCGAACCGAGGTCGGATTTGACCGATGACAGGTCTAGCCCGTGCAGATGTTTGGCCGTTAGCGGGTAAAGGTCGTCTACGTCAAACTTGGTCGGAGCCGAGCCAAAGCGAGGCAGATCAAACCCTTCGACAAGCTCGTCCATCGAGCTGCGCAGCTCAATTGGGTCGGAGGACCCGATGCGTGCCATATGGGACAATAGCGCCAGTGGCTCGACCCCGTTTTCGCGCAGATCGCGCAGGGCAAGGGTGCCTAGGCGTTTGGAAAGCGCCTCCCCTTGTGGCCCGGTCAGCAGCGAGTGATGCGCGAAGGAGGGGACGGTGCCGCCCAAAGCCTCGATGATTTGGATTTGCGTCGCGGTGTTGGTCACATGGTCGGAGCCGCGCACAACGTGGGTGATGCCCATATCGGTATCGTCCACGACCGAAGCGATGGTGTAGAGCACCTGGCCGTCGCCGCGGATGAGCACGGGGTCGGAGACGGAGGCTGCGTCGATCGAGATGTCGCCCAAGATTCCGTCAGTCCAATTGATCCGCGCGTGGTCGAGCTTGAAACGCCAGACGCCAGAACCGCGTTCTGCGCGCAATTTGGCTTTTTCATCATCCGTCAGGGCAAGGGCGGCGCGGTCATAGACTGGGGGTTTTCCCATGTTGAGCTGCTTTTTGCGCTTCAGGTCCAGCTCGGTCGGGGTTTCGAACGCCTCGTAGAAGCGGCCAATCTCCCGCAGCTTGTCTGCGGCATCAGCGTAACGGTCCAAGCGGGACGACTGGGTCTCGACCCGGTCCCACTCGATCCCAAGCCATTCGAGGTCCTGTTTGATCGCGTCTGCATATTCCGGCTTTGAACGCTCTGGATCAGTGTCGTCGAGCCGCAAGATAAACTGCCCGCCCGCCTTTTTGGCGATCAGATAATTGAACAGCGCGGTGCGCAGGTTGCCTACATGGAGGTAGCCAGTCGGCGATGGTGCGAAGCGTGTGACGGTCATTGGGCGATCCTTTGGAGCTCGCGCGGGGGTGAAGCACAGCGGCGGGCAAAAGTCCATATCTCAGCGCGAGAGAGGGGATGTTCACGCAACTGTCATTCCCAAAGGAGAAAGGCGCGCTAGTTTGTCGCATATCCAATATTCATAGGGAGACACCCAATGCCTGTCACTTTTTCACGACGTGCTGCCTTGTCCATGGGGGCCGCTTTGCCTTTGGCCGCGCCCGCGCTTTTGACCGCAACTTCCGCGCGCGCCGACGGCCATGCGAAAGCAGACCCTGGTCTCGCTAAGTTCCGCCGCGCGCAGCTTGGCGATTTCGAGGTGACGACCCTTTTGGCGGGAACGCGTACCGTTGAGGGCCCTCAGGGCATTTTCGGCATGAATGTGGATGAGGCGACCTTTGCCGAGGTATCGGAAGCGAATTTCCTGCCAATCGACGCGGCGCAGTTTTTCTTTACACCGACTGTTGTGAATACGGGGTCCGAAGTGATCCTGTTTGACACCGGGCTGAGCCCCGACAGTATCACGGGTGCTCTTGGGGCCGCCGGCTACGCGCCGTCGGACATCACCCATGTGGTGATCACCCATATGCATGGCGACCATATCGGCGGTCTTATGGGCGACGCAAGCGAGACCTTCGAAGGCGCAGCCTATATCACAGGTGCTGCTGAGCATAACCATTGGTCAGGCGCGGATAGCGACAGCTTCAAGGGCAAGGTTGCGCCGTTGAATGACAAATTCACCTTCATTGATGACGGGGCTGCGATTGCCTCTGGTGTGACCGCCATGGCGGCTTTTGGGCATACGCCCGGGCACATGACCTACATGCTTGAAAGCGGTGGCAAGCAGCTCATGCTGATCGCGGATATGGCGAACCACTATGTCTGGTCGCTGGGCTACCCGGATTGGGAGGTGCGCTTCGACATGGACAAGGCCGCTGCCGCCGCCACGCGCCGTCGGGTGCTGGGCATGCTGGCCGCGGATCGCATTCCGATGGTGGGCTACCATATGCCTTGGCCGGGCATGGGTTACGTGACGACCCGCGATGACGGGTTCGAATATGTGCCGATCAGCTATCAGATGATGCTTTAGAGCTTTCCTTCGGCGGCGAGCCGCTCCCACGCGTAGTCGACATAGTCGCCGCGGAAGGAGTGGCCGCCTTCAAACAAACAGAACTCCAGCAATTTGCCGCTGGGGTTCTTTTGCATTTGGCAGTCCAGCATCTCGGTGCTTTCAGGCTCCGGCGCTCCGAAACCGCCGAAATTGGTGTACATCGCAAGTGCGTCGCTGACCCTGCCTTGATGGGTGTCGGCTATCCGGCGCCCGTTGAGCGGGACGGTTGGGTCGTTGTCGCCGTGGATGTGGATGATGTTGGCCACCGGTTCCGCGCAGGTCTCAGGCGGCTCCAGCCAGAAGGTGCCGGAGATCGGCGCGAAACCCGCGAAAAGATCTGGCCGCGCGCAGGCCGCGTTCCAGACCATCATGCCGCCCGCGCTGAAGCCAGACATTAACATGCGGTCCGTATCGATGGCGAATTTCTCAGACGCGTCAGCGATGACGGCATCCAGATAGTTGAATTCCACGCTACCATCCGCGTTCTTATCCTGCGGAGCGTTCGGCAAGACCCAATCGTCGCGGACCGATTTGAGCGCAATCACGGCGAGGCCCTTGTCTGACATGGCTTTCAAAAACCCCTTGTTGCGCATCATCCCACGCGCCGAGCCACGATAGCCATGCGCCCAGACCACGGCGCCGACTTTGGTGGTGCCGTCATGTCCTTCCGGCATGGAGATGCGGTAATGCCGATCACCGATCATGCAGTCCGTGTCCGTCCCGCAGGCCGCTGCAGGCGTGGTGAGAAGTGCGGCGGCGAGTGCGAATAGGGTGCGCATAGGAAGGCTCCTGATTTCTTGGGTTGATCGGAAGCTAACGCGAGATCGCGGCGACGCAAATCACGAGATTGGGAGGTTGCTGCCGTCGCGGAACGGCTACCCATGAGGCGGCGCAGAGCCTCCGTCTAAAAAGCCCCGCATGCGGGAGCTAACGTATCTTATTGTTTTATTTTATTTAAAAAATCTATTTACTATTTGGCAACCAAACTTGCGGGTTATCAATCGGCCAATACTTAGAGAGCAATTTATTATTGATAATCCAAGTCACCTCGGTTTTTTGGCTGCAAGCGAAACAAGATCGTTTGCTCCAAAAGCATGCTCATATGATATGAGCCACGGCTTCGAGCCCAACTTGATCAATGCTGCGATGTGCGCGAACGGCAGCTATCTGCGGCATTCAATTGTGCGGCCAAAATGAACAGCATCCAATAATGATGGATACTGTTCGTGGTTTAACTTCGTCACTTCGGAAGGGCAGCCAACCTAACCTGCGATTTGCTCAAGCGCGCGTTGTGCACACTCAGCGTCGGTTTGAACATCCGGAAAGCCAGCGACCCCAACTGCGCCGATAATAGTACCGTTTACTGAAAAGATTGGATGCCCTCCTGGTATAGTTACGATACCTGGGATGTCTTTGAACGCGGGGATCGCTTCCATGATCGCCCCAATGTCACCGGAAGGTTGGTAAAAATTGAGAGCGCTGTAGGCCTTGAGATGTGCGCCTTCGTAAGCCGCAGGCAGGATTTCATCCATGCGCGCGGCGGCAACAATTTGATCGGCGCGGTCAATGATGACGATGGCCACATTGGCATTCGTTTCCTTGGCCATGGCGACGCAGGCCGCGATGCCGCCTGCTGCGGCATCATAGGGCAGGTAGTCGCGGGCCTGTGCGAAACTGGATGTCGCAAAGCCTATACAGAGGCCTGCCAGCACCGTTGAGTTGATCTTTGTCATGAGAAATCCTCAAACGTTAGGCGGTCACAGACCGGTGGCGTAGCTGGTCAGGCGGAAGCTCTCCGGTTTCACCAGCGCCCCCATGGTTGCGAACTCAGCGGACCAACTCTGTGCCTGCTGGTTCAACGTCTCCATATCCGGCCGGTTGGTCCAGTAATTGACGCAAAGCCACGTCCCGTCGTCGCCTTGGCCAACGGTACGATAGAGCAACGTGTCGTTCTGGTTCATCTTCTCAGTGATCGCCTCAAAGAACGCCCGAACCTCTTCGGGATCGGCCCCATCTGCTTGTTCAAACAGAACGATTTCCACGTGCGTTGGCACCCTTAGATCGTCTTCACCGACACGTTGCGTAATGCCGCCCTCCATCAGTTTGAGTGGCATTTGCAGCGCCGTGGGCCGCAATTCCGGATCATCAAGCGACACCCCGTCCACGGGCCGCGCGCCAAAGTAGAGGTGACCTGCTGAGACATGTAGCACCTCATATTCACTGGTCGGTGTGTTGGCCGCGACCCCCATAACGGAACAGCCGGTGGCGAACACATCCTGCTCGGTTCCAACGGTCCAATCTTCTGTCCCGCAGGTTCCTGGCTCGGCCGAATTAAGAAAGCCCGCAAATCCATCCATTTGGGGCGTCACAGTGAGGTAGTCGTTGACGATCAAATCAACCTCCATTGCCCTATCCGCGACCGTCGATGGGCCCTGGACGATCACATCACCGCCAAACTTCAGCTCAAGCAGCGGTGTCGTACAGTTCGCATCGGCGAAGGTTGTGAAATGAGCGTCAATCCGGCCTTCACCAAAAATGACTGAGCGTTTGAGGTACCAAGGCGCGATGCCGTCCTGGCCTGCCTGAGGTCGAAGTTCGCAGGCTATACTCTCCCAGGTGCCATTCATTTCAGGCATACTTGTTTCGGCAAACGCGGGCGTACTGGCCGCGGCGAGCAGTGTTGCTGCGCAAATTGCAGGTGCTTTTGGCATGTCGATCTCCTGTCGGTTTCTCCGCTGCAGAATGTTCAACATTGTCCCATGCATCAAATTGATGGTTTATATATCCTCATGAATAAAGATAATGTAAATCTCGCTGCTCTAGACCTTAACCTTCTGACGGCTTTGCATGCCTTGCTTGAAACAGCCTCAGTTTCTGGGGCAGCGGCGTCAGTCGGGCGCACGCAATCCGCCATGTCGCATAGTTTGGCACGACTGCGCTCGCATTTTCAGGACCCTCTCCTTGTGCGTGATGGCTGGGATATGCAGCCTACACCGTTCGCAGAGGAGATGCGGCCTATGGTCAATCAAGCGGCGGATCTCATCGCTGCACTATTTCAGCCCGATGTGCCGTTCGAACCAGCGACCAGCAAAGGTCGCATCAAGATCGCGGCACCTGATTTGTGTATCCCACTTTTCTCCCCCTTGATTGCTGCTGTTGCGCAAGCCGCACCCGCAATGACCGTCGAATTGCTCACAGCGCCTGCTTCCATCCGCGAGGCTGTGTTGCATTCGGAGGCGGACATCGGGTTTGTATTTGGGCATCCTCAAGATGATCCCAACTTGGACATTCATACAGTCTCGCCACTTCAGTGGTGTACCTTTGCTCGGCCGTCTCACCCATATGCGCGACACCCGGATACCGATACTTGGGCAGCGTCTGCGCATATCGTCGTTGGCAAAGCAGATATGCAGCAAGGGCCAGTTGAAACCAGAGCGGCCGCCCATGACATCATTCGGACAGTGAGGTGCCATGCGCCGAACTTCAACGCGGCGCTGACTTTGGCGGCGGATTGCAATGCGCTTTTCACCACATTGCGTGAACCATTCGAACCTCTGGCCCAGAAACTGGGGCTTATTGCCTGCCCGCTGCCCTTTGAGATGCCAAACGCGCCCACAGCAGTCATATTCCGCGCTGCTTATGGCGACCCGTTTCAGCTCTGGTTGCGAACGCTATGGCGATCCGTATTCAAGGTGGGCAAACATTAGCTTGGACGACTTCAACTTAGGAATTGCGCCGGTTCAGCGCACGTTGTGTCGGCAAAAAATAAACTTTGGCCTCGCCAAGGCGGCCCATCTTATAATGACGGCCGAGCATTCTAATAACCACACCAAAGCAGTCATTCATCTTGTGCTGCCAAACGGCAGCGTTGTCCCGCAAAGCGGACCACCGCGGTCCGCGGCAACCTCTTTACCTTTGATGCAACCTACCGCTTCGGGTGGAGTACCACTTTCACGCCGAGTGGTACTTGTTGATACAGGTGCGCGATATGGGCGTTGGTCAGGCGGACGCATCCGTTGGACACGGCGGAGTTGATCGTCCAAGGCGCGGTTGTGCCGTGGATGCGCAGGAATGTGTCGCGACCGCCGCGGGTGAACAGGTACAAGGCGCGCGCGCCGAGCGGATTGCCCGGGCCACCAGGGCGGCCATCTTTCCACTGTTCGTATTTCTCCGGCTCCCGCTCGATCATGTCGTCGGTTGGCCTCCAGGAGGGCCACTCTTTCTTTGCGCCCATTACAAAGGTCCCGGATTCATTAAGATCGCCGCGACCCACACCACAGGTGTATTTGATCGCCTTGCCCTCGGGCAGGGTCCAGTAGAGCGAGAAGGTTTTCGGGTCGACATGGATTTCGCCAACCGGCAGCTCCCCTTGCAGATTGATCACGCGCGGTTTGAACTCTTCCGGCATGGTCCAGACGCGGCGTTGCGCTGTTGCGGGTGATGCAAGCCCCAGGCCAGCGGCGGCGGCGCCGGTCGCCAAAAACGATCTTCTATCCATTCTCAATCCCCTAAATACCCCGTGGCAGACGGTTTGGTGAGGTAATCAGCGGGGATCATAGCGGCAAAGCCTTGGCG
>JAPORH010000019.1 GCA_026710325.1 Litoreibacter sp.
AAGCTTCAATTCGAATCCTTTTCGCTCCTCGTTTCAAGTAGCGTCGTGTACTATGGCAAGTGCTGTTTTCTTCAAACCCTGCAGGCGTGCGAAAAAGGCAAACAAAACCCCAATCAGGGCGATAAAGACGCCGCACAACAAAGTGAGTAGAACGCGCGTTCGTGTCCAGAAAACGGGTTCGCCAAAATACTCTTCGCGAAGTGCTCTGTAGTCATCTGTGATGAGGTAGGTGGGAATCGCCACATTGAGACGGTCCCGAACTTCGCTGAGACCGAAGCGCAATCCGATCGCACGCTGCGAAACATGGAAAGGCGGAAAGACCTCAACGACTTGTTCATCCATCTCGGCGTTGGAAATCGCTTTGCGCATGAAGCTGTTTTCAAAAAGGAAGGCGTCGATTTGCCCGTTTGTCAGCGCCTCCAAAATGGCTCGCGGGTCGCCATCATCTGTGAACTCGACAAGCGTTTCTATACCAGCGGTCTGTGTGAGCTTTTTCACAAAACTGGCAGAGTAGATGCCGACGCGGCGATCTTGAAGCTCGGACAGCCCGGTGACCTCTGTTGCCTCGCCCGCGCGCATGAAGATCGAGAATTCGCTTGCTTCAATTGGGTAGCTGAAATCCATGATTTCGGCGCGCTCAGGGGTGATGGAAATTGCGGGGATGATGTCATGGGTTGCGCCCGGTGTGAGCCCCTCCATCCTGATCGGGACAAACACCAGTTCAAGCCCGGAAAGATCTGCGAGGTCTTTTAAGACCTCAACGGCAAAGCCTGTGGCGCCCCCGTCCGCCTCCACCATCATATAGGGTTCAAGATCGAAAATACCCACGCGGAGAACATCTGGGACGGGCTCGGGCAGGGAGACTTGGTGCTTGCTCAGTAAATTTTCAAATCGCCCGTCGGACTTGATTGCGTCTATTGCATCATTGATTGGCCCCAACAGCTCGGGGCGAGATTGGTGGACGGCGACATGCCGTTCAATTGTCTGCAAGGGTGCGCCAACAAATGTTATTCGACTTCGCAAGCCCGCGCGTCTTGCCGCGCCGTAGACGAAAACGGCCTCGGCAGACAGCGCGTCAATCTCCCCGCTTAGGAGGCCGACGAGCGCTGTGTCCAGGTTGGAATAGCTGACCAGTATCGCGCCGGGCAACAAGGCTGGGTCTGAACCAGCGCCGGGCACCAAAACCCCGACACGCTTTCCCGAAAGGTCACTGGGATCAAATGTAGCCGCAGTCTGCGGTGTCACTGCGAGCCTTACCTCGGTCGTCATGACTGGCTTTGAAAATAGATTGGTCCCAGCCAGGTTCGGTAGTTTGGCAACAGCTGGCATAATCGCAGATGTCCCATCGGTTTGGGCACGACCCCATTGCGGGAAACTACCTACGTAGAAGGGTTCAATTTCGAAACCGACTTCTTTGCCTATCTCGCGCGCCAGATCGGCTCCAAAGCCTGTTAACTCACCATCTTCGCCATGATAAAACCAAGGGAAAAGGTCTGACCACGCCATCGGAGTGGGCGCAAAGTCTTGATCTTGTGCCGCGCTCGGCATTGCCATGCAGCCAAGCCATATGATGAGGCCCCAATGCAGTGCAAGAAAAGGAGTAAGCGAAATCGATTTCATGCCGGCGGCCTATTGATTAGTGCTCAAAATCTGGCACCATGCGCGCGACCGCATAGCTTAATGATTTTGACAAATTAACAGACTGAAAAATTTTTTGAAGCCTGCTTTGCGAAGGGGCACGGCGTATTGAGATCGGGGGATTTCCAATATGGATGATGCGACGACAGAATTGGAAGCCTACGAGGCCCCACAACTTGATTTCCCTATCATAGGCGTTGGCGCCTCCGCTGGCGGGCTTGAGGCGGTAACCGCTATGTTCAACAAACTGGAGTTGGGCACCGGCATGGCTTTTGTCCTGGTGCTTCACCTGGACCCAAACCACGAAAGCCTGATGGCGGAGCTATTGTCGCGGAAGACGCAGATAGACGTGCGCCAAATCATCGATGGCGACCGGATTGACGTTGATTGCCTGCATGTGATCCCACCGGGATTTAGCCTGCGCATCGAGGATGGGGTGTTCCGCCTTGACCCGTTCAGCGAGCCGCGCGGCCTGCGCAGGCCCATTGATATGTTCTTTGCCTCCTATGATGATTGTCCAGCAGGACATTGATTTTGTTTGATTTTAAATTCGGTA
>JAPORH010000120.1 GCA_026710325.1 Litoreibacter sp.
GGTTCACCCGGAGATTACGCCAACTTCAAATTTCCACCAAATTCGCGACACCACCTCCGCCGCCGCATAGGCAGTCTCCAAAGAGCCGCCGTAGAGGTTGGCATTGGCCCATGCGAACCAACATAGCGGGTTTGAGCGGTTCAATGTCACCGATTGACGGGCCAAAGCACCGCTTTGAATTGTATCGTTGTCAAAGATCAACCGGGCATTGGCCGTGGCCGCTAGCACATTGGAGTTCATTGGCTCAAGCTCCAGCGCATAGCGGACATGCGCGTCGGTTTTCTCCCGCAGTGCCTCGGAGTCCAAACTCTGTTGCTCAACATGCTGAATGCAATGCACCTGCGCGAGCCAGGCGTGATACAAGCCACGGTTTTGTTGCGCAATCGCAGCCTCCAGCAGCGCCCCTGCCTCGGCCACCTCGTCGGGTCGCATCGTGAACATCTTGCGCAAGGCTGAAGCAGCCATCATATCCGAGCTTGACGCGGCGAGCGACTTGGCAAGGGGTTGATTTTCCATCAACAGCTCAGCGAATGCGACCGTTGCGCGATGCGCCAGTGATTGGCAGGTAAAGTTCTCCGGCCCGGAAACCTCATTATCGGGCACACGCACCGTTTCGCCCCACAAGCTGCCCAACCCTGCGAGCGTTTCCATCGAGGCACGCACATAGCGCTCCCCTTTTTGATTGCGCATCCCCTGCACGCGCAAAACAAGCAAGCTATCAGAGGCCGCGTTTTGTAAAACAGAGCTCGGGAGATCGTAAGAAAACTGGACCTCGAAGGCTTCCGACAAGCTTCGTTGGATCGCTTCAATAAGCACTGTTTCCAGAATAACTGTATCCGGGTCGCCCTGCCCCTCGGCAATAATGCGTACCTTGATCGGGTTCGGTTTTTCAAGCGTGACAGCGGGCGTCCACAGCTGTGGCTTTCCATCCCCCGTGATGACCGGTTGAACCGCCTGCGCCTCGTAATGCGCGCGCATTTCACGAAGCCAGTCATTGAATTCCGGGTCACGAAAATCAATGCCGGCAAGGAACTCTGCCTCGGCCGAAGGACCCGCTCCCATCGGCAGGACCTCGATTAGGTCTGGGGTAAGGGCAATGATCGTTCGGCTTGCATCCACTGCGCTGGCGGCGTCACCCAAGGTCTTGCGCAGGTCGTGGAGGGTCTGACGCAGGCTGCCCGAGGCTTGTTCAGCCTCTCGGTCGCTCCAAAGGTGGTCTTGCAGCCAAGCGCGGCTGCGGCGGTAGTGTTTGCTGGTTGCCAAAAGGGCGACCAATGCCTGCGTCTTTGTCGCGCGTGGCGTCAGGTCAGCTCCGTCCTCGTCGGTAATCGAGAACCCCCCAAATAGGTTAATCGACAGCTTGACCTTGGCCATTGAATACTCACGTAAAATTCTAATTCCTGCCACGCATCGTTAGCGTAGCGTTATTGATCCGTTAATTCTACTCCCTAAGGGCTTGACCCAAGCGTTAACCACGCTTTTGCATGAATGAGAAAGTTTGCTTGTATTTTAGGGGGGCGATTATGCGCGGAGATGGGTTTGCACAGGCTGGCGGTCATGCAGGAGGCCATGCTGGTGGTCACGCGGGCGGCCACGCCGGAGGACATGCAGGTGGCCACGCTGGCGGACATGCCGGTGGACATGAAGCCGGTCAGCACGCGGGCAGCGGCCCTTCACCTCTTTTGTCAGCCGCATTGCTCGCCAACCAGGAGGGCACGCGCGGCAGTTGGGATATGGCCGAGACGGTAAACCTTCCCAAAAAGCCGGTCGGGATGAACTATCTTACAGGGCTGCGGCGCATCCAAACCCTAATCGGGCAGGCAGCACCTCATTTTCACATCCGTCCGGAAAGCTCATCTACCGTCTCGCTTGTCTATGCTGGCAAAGCGGTCGCTGAGATAACCCAACCCGATATTGGGTATAACGCTAAGGCGTCCGCCAATGAACTTGCGCCGCAACTTGCGCTGATGCGGGGCTATTCCGACTTGCGCGTCGATCGCATGGCGGAAATTCAGGTTCAACTTGCCGACATCACTTCCTTTTTCGGCCAAGCCGCGCGGCTAAACCCCCGTGATCGCAAAGCAACGATGGAGATGCTGTCGATCGTCCAAGGGTTATGCGTTCCGTTGGAGATGCAGATTAAACATATGCTCTTCTTGCCCCGCCCGGGCGAGATTGACCCGAACGTGCTACCCATCATCCAAACGCCGGATCACTCAGCCTACCCGGCGGGCCATGCGGCGGAAGCCTTTGCTTTGGCAACCATCCTCGAAGCGCTGATGGCAAAACGTATCGAGCCAAAGGAAGACTGGCCGCTCCCGTCACGCATCGCACATCGGATTTCGGTCAACCGGGTCATCGCAGGTGTGCATTTCCCGATGGATTGCCTCGCCGGCGCCGTGATCGGGCGCGCCTTGGCGGAGGCCTTCTTGCATCTCGTCGGTGAGCAAACCGACCTAGTAGGTCGGTCATTTGGCGCCGGTGCGGATGTGCTGAGCCTTGATACGACCCCAGCCGAAATCACGCGGGCCTTGCAGGGCAACGCGCTGACAGGCTTGAGCCCGAACACCGCCCCGAGTGATCTGCTAAAAGCGCATTGGAAGGCCGCTGTTGAGGAATGGGCCTCGAAATGACCCTCACTTGGAGCGGCTGGACCGCATATGAGGCAAGCGAGTCCCGCTCGCCTTATGTCGCGTGGCACGAAAGCACCAAGCCCGATCAGGCAGGCACAAAACCTCCGCAGTGGGACCCGGCGCCCGGAAAGCTGTCAGCGGCAGAAGCCATTCTGGCAGAATTTCCGGCGGGCAACGTTCCGATGCGGGACAGCGCAAGGAACCCGGATTTCTGGCAGCAGGTGATGAAAGCCAAAGACAGCGACGGCAGGCCCGACTTGGGAATTTGGTCGCCTTCTCTCGCTTCGCAGGACATTCCTAAATTGCCGCCAGATGCGGTCATTGTTGGCGTCATCGATCGTGGCATTCCGCTCCATCACGCGCGCTTGCGGTATGGGGATGAAACCCGCATCGTTGCCGCTTGGCAGATGGACGCGCCTTGGGAGGCGAACGCGCCAAGCAACCTACCGATGGGTCGGGAAGTCTTTCAAAAAGAAATCAATGAAACCATTGCGGCCCATGGGGCGGATGAGGACGCAATTATGCAGGCTTTCGGCTTGCTCGATATGCGCGACAAAAACGGCCCACGCTCTGTTGCCCGTCGTCAGTCGCATGGCGCGGCAGTTATGGACCTTGTCTCTGGTTACGCACCCGGTGCCGCCCCGGAGAACATATTTGTCATTGCGGTGAACTTGCCGGACCGGGAAACCATTGGCCTTTCGGGAACCTTTCTAGATTATTTCACGACCCTCGCCCTCTACCGCATAGCCGCGCTCGCCGATTACCTTTGGGCAGAAAATTCAAAGCGCTGGCAATCGGAAGGCTTGAGCCCTGCAGAGGGACAGGGCGGCTTCCCTTGCGTCGTCAATCTGTCTTTCGGCAAGAATGCGGGTCCACGCAACGGCACCGGTTTTTTTCAGACCATGGTCAAAGAGCTCCGTGAAAGCCGTCCGTTCGGTGCTCCGCTTTCGCTCGTGATCCCAACGGGCAATGACAACCTCGCGCAAGGACACGCCGTCCTCGACATAGGCGCAGACGGTGCGTCAGATGATCTCGGCTGGATGGTCTCCCCCGAAGATCAGTCGCAGAACTTTGTGGAAATCTGGACCGACCCGATCGAGGAGGACGCCGTCGACAAGATCGGTATCGATGTGGCTCTACCCGGACAATCACCCACGGCACCCGCCTATCCAACCGAACCGCAGGCGGAGCCCGTAGCGTCCCCATCTCCGAAAATCGGGATCGTCCGCACACTGAATATGACGGGCGAGGATCGGCCTTTTGGCGCGCTCTATCGCAGACAGTTTCCCGAGCCGGACGCACCCGGTTTTGTACGGGTGCAATTCGTACTGGCCGTCCTGCCGACGCTCAACCTGTCTGAGATCAACCGAACCGTTCCGTCAGGGGAATGGCGCATAACGCTCACCAACAAAAGCGCCAAACCCATCACAGCCAGCCTTTCGGTTCAGACCGACCAATCTCCACTGCCGACAGCCGCGCAAGGGCTGCGCTCCTACTTTACCGATCCAAGCTACAGTCGTTTCGATCAACAGGGGCGTGTGCGTGACAGCTATGCCTTTCCGCTAACCGATCCGCCAACGGACAGCGATCTAGCCCATAAGGTAAGCCGCCACGGCAGCTTAAACGCGACGGCAAGCGCACCGGGAACCGTGATCGTCGCCGGTCATTTGGCAAATAGTGGGCGTCCGGCCGACTATTCTGCGACGGGGCCCAAGAACGGGGCGGACTGGCAAATGCCGACACTCTCCTGCCCGACCGAAGCTGGCACTGTTCATATCGGGACGATTACCGCCGGCAGCCGCGAGGGATACGCATTGCCAGCGCCAGGTACGAGTTTCGCCTCCGCTCAAGCCACTCGCGCAATCGCGGAAGAACTCGCACGCCTTGCTAGGGCTGCCCAAAACGCATCCGAGCTTGATGAATTTGATGCAGTCGCATGGGCAGCAACGGACGCCGCACGGCAGGATGAAGCCTCTGCAACCGCTGTCCCAAAGGCGAAGCTCGGGTCAGGGCGCATGGCTTGGCCAGAGACCAGCCGGCAAGCGGGCCGCACAGCGGAACAAGTCTTCTAGCCATTAAAGACACGCTCGCCGCACTCGAAAGGTCGCAAGACTGAAAAGGGCTTTAAGTGGTGGGCGACCCTGGAATCGAACCAGGCGTGCGTCTCCGCGAGGGAGTTACAGTCCCCTGCCACACCTTGCGGCCTGTCGCCCACTAGGTGGCTGTCCTATAAGCCCTATTGACGTCCGTCAACACGAAATCACACCCGCGCTTGCGCTTTTGGAATGAAACTGATCAACCTCCGCGCATGAAACAGAAAAAACCCAAATGGGTGATCCAGAAAGAGCGCGATCGACGCGCTGCTGCCTCCGAAACCGTGTGGCTCTTTGGCCTTCACGCGGTGCGAGATGCTTTGCAAAATCCGATGCGCGAACGGCTGCGGTTGGTGGTGACCAAAAACGCAGCAGATAAGCTTGCCGAAGAGATCGCCGCGTGTGGCATGGAACCCGAGCTATCGGACCCGCGCAAATTCGCGGCCCCGATCGATCCGCAATCGGTCCATCAAGGCGCCGCGCTAGAGGTCAAGCCGCTCGATTGGGGCAGCCTAAACGATATTTGCGCACCGCGCGGCACGCCTGCACGAGTGATCCTGCTCGACCGCGTGACCGATCCTCATAATGTGGGCGCGATTCTACGATCAGCGGAAGTGTTCGGCGCACGTGCGGTCATTGGTGTGCAACGCCATTCCGCCCCTGAGACGGGCGCATTGGCAAAAACGGCTTCTGGCGCCTTGGAGCGGCAGCCTTATCTGCGGGTTAAGAACTTGGCCACGACGATGGAAAGCTTGAAGGAGATGGGGTACCGGATGCTGGGCCTCGATGGCGAGGCGGACGAAAGTCTGCGCGAAGCCACCAAAGAAAGCGGGGAACCTATCGCACTTGTTCTTGGCGCCGAGGGCCCTAGCTTGCGCGAAAAGACCAAAGAAACCTGTGATCAATTGGTCAGGATTGAAGCCTCCGGCACATTTGGCTCGCTCAACGTCTCGAATGCGGCCGCCGTGTCCCTATATGAGGTGCAACCGCGCAGCTGAAAGGACGACTGTTTGCCCTACCCAACCAAACTCGCCACATGTTCCTATTGCGGGGCGCGTACGCTGCTCAAACCGACCGCGCGGGACGGTCATGAGGTCGCATGTGGGTCATGTGGCGCGCCGCTTCACAACCTCAAGTGGTTGAAAACGGAAACAGACAAGTCCTTCACGGGCAGCGGCAAGCCATCCAAACAGAAAAAACCAAAAAAGCCAAAACATGCAGGCGTCGCGGATTGGTCAAGACCTTCGCCAACGCGCAAGAAGCCCAAAAAGCGTCGCGGACTTTGGTCCAAGGTCTTGGACGAGGCTTGGGACGTGGTCGAGGATATCTTCGACTGACCGTCGCTTTGCATCGGTTGTCCACAAGTTTTTGCGCGAACTAAGGATACGGCGCACGCCGCGTTCACAGTTTCGTAAGGTTTGTGGCGGAACCTCGACCCAGTGCCTATTTCAATCTTCGTGAGGGTTGCGCTACGGAACAGCGCGCCCATGAAAAGCACTGTCCCTCGTTCCGTAACTTGCGCCTGCGCTGTCCCCCTGCGCGGGCGCTTTTTTGTCGGTCTCTTCTTTCTTCCACGAATGCATCGGGCTAGCGTTTGCGCATGGACTATTCTGACGCACATCTCAAAGACGTACTGACCAAAACCAAAGTGGTGGCATGCGTCGGCATGTCCATGAACCCCGTCAGGCCGAGCTACTACGTTGCGCGCTATCTCAGCCTTAAAGGGTTCAAGGTCATTGGTGTGAACCCAGGCCATGCCGGTGAGCGTGCCTTTGGCGCAGATATTTTTGGCAGTTTGAGCGACATCCCCACCGAGACGAAGGTCGATATGGTCGATATTTTTCGCCGCGCCGAATTTGTCCCCGATATCGTTGAGGAAGCGTTTGAAAACTTGCCACAGCTCAAGACGATTTGGATGCAGATCGGAGTTCAGCACGAACAGGCCGCGGCGCGCGCCGAGGCTAACGGCATCACTGTCATCCAGAACCGCTGCCCAAAAATCGAATATCAACGCTTGTTTGGCGAGCTACGCATGGGCGGATTTGCGACGGGTGTGATCTCTTCTAAGCTTTAAAGACACCTTCTAAATCCCTGAAACCCTTTATCTCTATTGGATTACCAGACGGATCGCGGAAGAACATGGTCCACTGCTCCCCAGGCTCCCCTTCGAAACGCACGGAGGGCGGAAGCACGAACTGAGTTCCAGCGGCTTCCAATCGGTCGGCCAGCCCGCGCCAGTCGTCATACCCCAAGACCAGGCCCAAATGCGGCATCGGGACCATATGATCACCGACCTTGCCAGTGTTTGCCGTCTCAAAGGGTTGGCCCAGATGCAGCGACAATTGATGACCAAAAAAGTCGAAATCCACCCAAGTCTCGGTCGAACGCCCTTCGCGGCAGCCCAAGACATCCCCGTAAAACGCGCGTGCCGCGTCAAGGTCGGTGACATGGTAGGCAAGGTGAAACGGGGTAAGCATGGGTGAGGCACTCCAGTGAATTGGTCCGAACGGCTTTTCCGACGATATGTGATTGTCGCCATTCTGCCCAGCGACTAGGGTGCGGCAAATTTCTGAAAAGAGGGGCCCCCTAACATGTCCGACACCGAAAGCTATGGCTTTGACACGCTACAAGTTCACGCGGGCGCACGGCCTGACCCGGCAACAGGCGCGCGCAACACGCCGATTTATCAGTCCACTGCCTTTGTCTTCCGCGATGCCGAGCACGCAGCCGCATTGTTCAACCTGCAAGAAGTGGGTTTTATCTACTCCCGTCTGACAAACCCAACCATTGCCGTTCTTCAAGAGCGTATAGCGACGCTTGAGGGCGGAGTTGGCGCGGTCTGCTGCGCCTCGGGCCACGCGGCACAAATCATGGCTTTGTTCCCGCTCATGCGCCCCGGCAAGAACATCGTTGCCTCCACCCGCCTTTACGGCGGGACGGTGACCCAATTCTCCCAAACCATTAAGCGTTTCGGATGGTCAGCCAAATTCGTCGATTTCGACGACCTCGATGCCGTAAAGGCCGCGATTGATGACGACACCCAAGCTATTTTTGGCGAAGCCATCGCCAATCCCGGCGGCTATATCATGGACGTGCGCGCTGTGGCTGATGTGGCAGATGCAGCAGGCATTCCGCTCATCATCGACAACACCTCCGCGACGCCATACCTGTGCCGCCCGATCGAGCATGGCGCCACTTTGGTTGTGCATTCCACAACGAAGTATCTGACCGGCAACGGCACCGTGACGGGCGGCTGCGTGGTTGATTCTGGTAAGTTCGACTGGGCTGCATCGGGCAAGTTCCCATCCCTGTCCGAACCGGAACCCGCCTACCATGGGCTGAAATTCGCCGAGACCTTTGGGCCGCTCGCCTTCACCTTCCACGGCATCGCCATTGGCCTGCGTGATCTGGGCATGACGATGAACCCGCAAGGCGCGCACTACACCCTGATGGGTATCGAAACACTGTCGTTGCGCATGGAGCGCCATGTCGCTAACGCCGAAAAAGTGGCCGCCTGGCTCGAGAATGACGACCGCGTCGACTATGTAACCTACGCAGGGCTTGAGAGCTCTCCATATTTCGATCGGGTCGAAACCGTCTGCCCGAAAGGCGCTGGTGCCCTGTTTACCTTTGCCGTGAAGGGCGGATACGAAGCTTGCGTCAAGCTGGTCGACAGCCTCGAGATCTTTTCCCATGTGGCAAACCTCGGAGACACGCGCTCGCTGATCATCCATTCAGCCTCAACCACGCACCGACAGCTCACCGCAGAGCAGCAGGAAGCCGCGGGTGCCGCGCCAAACGTAGTACGGGTTTCCATCGGAATCGAAGATGCAGACGACCTGATCCGCGACCTCGATCAAGCTTTGTCCAAAGCGACGAGCTGAACCAAACCCGACCGGGGCGTTTAGAGACAATCCGCCCCGGTTTTTCTTTCTCTGTTAGAAAGAAATATAGTATACACGCGTCGGGGGTGGCGGAGCATGCTCAACCATCCGCGCGACTGGGGTAACGGCACGGTAAACGATGACGCCAAAAATTGCTCTTAACCTGTCTCAGGACGGCATTGTTTTGCTGCATCGTGCGGAGGACGGGTCCGGCTGGTATGAGGAAGGCCGCGTCTCCTTTGAAAAGGATGACATCGAAACAGGCCTCACTGCCCTACGGGCGCATGCCACTCAGCTGGAAGGCGAAGGGTTTGAAACCAAGCTTGTTCTGCCCCATTCCCAGCTTCTCTTTGCAAGCCTAGACCTCGGCGAAGACGTAGGCGCTGCACTTGAAGCGCGCACTCCTTACAAGGTTGACCAACTCAGCTTCGACGTAAACGCGGCTGGTGAGAAAATCCAAGTCGTCGCTGTGGCGATGGAGACTTTGGGTGAGGCCGAAGGCTTTATCAACAAATACAATTTCAATCCGGTTGGCTTCACCGCGATACCCAAACCCGGCCAATTTGACGGCGAGCCGATGCTGGGTGGCACATTGATGGGCCCCGATCGCTTTGAAACAGACAAGCAAGCCGTAAAGATTTTGGGCAAACGCCCACCAAAACCCAAGACGCAGCCAACCGCGAAGCCCGGAGCACGGCAAAAAACAACAGTGGTCAAAACTGCTGCTGCAGTATCAGCGCCCGCGAGCAAAGCCGCAGGCCAACTTGCTGAAGCCGTGAAAGAACCTGCGATCCAAACCGCATCGACTGGATCATTTGCAAGCCGACGCAACCCGAGCGTTCCAGTAGCAGAGGCAGACAAACCGAAGCAGGAACCAGGTGCAGCGCCGCCCAAGGTCGCAGTGCCCAGCAACGCACCGAAACTCGGTGCAGCGACACCGAAAACCGCGCCTGCACCAAAACCTGTTGCCAAACCCGCGCCAACAGTCCCACCAGCGGTGCCGAAACGCGACGTCCCGAAGCCCGTCCTAAACAAAGACGCGCCCGTCGCGCCAAAAGTGGATTTGGACGCCAAAGAAAAAACCGACCCAATAGCGGAGATGGCAGAAAAAGAAAAACGCGGGAAACCGCGTTTCTTAGGTCTCATCCTAACCGCAATTTTGTTGGTTTGCCTTGGGCTCGCCGCCTTGCTGTCATCCTACCTGTTGCCATCAGAAAGCGCGAATTGGTTTGGACCGGATGAAAAGTTCTACGAGGAATTGGTCGCGGGCGAAGATGGTCTAGCCAGTGACACCGAAAACGCAGACGAGATTGCGAGCGTAGAGGTTGACGCTGAAACTGCGCAAGAAGATGCGCCGGAGATCGCCGCCGCGGATGAGCCCCTTTCATTGCCAGAGGAGCTTGATCTGGCCAGTCTGCCCTTGGGCCAGACACTGCCTGAAGTGTTTGACGAAAGCGCGGTAGAAGATGATAGCGAGCTACTGCCAGAGCCAGAGCCTGCGCAAGAACCGGTTGTCGAAACCGTTCCCGTCGCCCCTGCCCCGATGACCGATGACGAATTGCAAGCAGCATACGCAGCCACCGGAATTTGGCAAAAGATGGAGCCTTTTGCGTCTCAAAGCGATACCGTCTCAACACTTGATAATTTATACGTCGCCTCTCTGGCTCCGGAGTTGAAATTCGAAGACCCGCCCGCTTTGCTGGGTGCCGCGTCAGAGTTTTCAACGCAGCTCGCGCTAGCAAACGTCATGCCTCCACCACCGCCAGGCGTCCTGTTCGATCTGGACGAACGCGGGTTGGTGCGCGCAACACCCGAGGGAGCCATCAGCCCGCTGGGTCATCTGGTTTTTCTCGGTCAGCCACCTGTGGCAGCGATCCCGCGACCCACAGAGGATGCGCCGATCGCTCAAGCGCCGGTCGAAGTAGAGACCGACTCCGAGCAGGCTCTCGATCCAGAGCAGCTTCGCCTTGCAGCCTTCCGCCCGACCCAGCGTCCCAGCGACTTTTCTGATCAGTTGGAACGTGACCGATTGGGCGGCAGTACGTTGTCTGAACTGGCACAGATTCGCCCCGTTCAACGCCCAGCCTCCGCGCAGGCGCAAGCCGAAGCCATTGTGCGCGCCTTGGCAGAAGCAGAGGCTGGCACGACAGGAAATGCTGTCGAAACTGCGACTGAATTTGCCGTCGCCGCTTCACTGCGCGCGCGTCAGCGACCAGCCAATTTCGGAACAATCGTCGCGCAGGCGCAACGTGCAACACCGGCACGACAGCAATCGGGTTCGGCGCAGGCGTCCCTCGCACAGCCAGATCGCGCCAGCGGACCTGCGGTTGCGCGCGCATCCCGCGTCCAACCCACCGGCCCTGTCAGCCGGACGGTGGCCCGTGCCGCGACTGAGACCAATGCGATTGCGCTCGGCCGCGTCTCGCTCGTTGGGGTGTTTGGGACCTCAGCCAACCGCCGCGCCTTGGTGAGAATGCCCAATGGGCGCTTTGTGAAAGTGTCGGTTGGAGACCGCGTCGATGGCGGACGGGTCGCTGCAATCAGTTCAAGCTCGCTCCAATACGTAAAAGGCGGGCGCAATCTGGTGCTGAAAATGCCGCAAAGCTAGGATCAGCAGCTTAGATCAGCACCACCGCTGCGAGCCCCAAGAAAGCAAAAAATCCAACCACATCTGTGACGGTTGTCACAAACGCACCGGAGGCCAGCGCCGGGTCAATGCCGATCTTGTCGAGGGCAATCGGGATCAAAATGCCTGCCAAGGCAGCCACAAGCATATTGACCACCATAGCCGCCGCAATCACGAAGCCGAGCGCGGGCGTGCCAAACCAGATCACGCCAACGACCCCCATCACAACGGCAAAAATCATGCCGTTTAGCAAGCCTGCCAACGCTTCGCGCCGGACAACACGTAAGAGGTTTGAGCCGGTCAAGTCGCGCGTTGCAAGCGCACGCACCGCCACTGTCAGAGACTGCGTGCCCGCGTTGCCACCCATCGAAGCCACAATGGGCATCAAAACCGCAAGGGCTACGATTTGAGCAAGAATTTCTTCGAACTGTGCGATCACGACAGAGGCCAGAATCGACGTCAGAAGGTTCACGGCCAGCCATGGAAAACGCTGCTTTACCGTCTCCAATGTGCGGTCAGAGACACTTTCCTCCGCGCCGACACCGGCAAGGCGCTTGATATCTTCCTCGGCCTCATCATCCAAAACGGCCATAGCGTCATCGATAGTAATGACGCCGACCAACCGCTCGTCTTCATCGACCACAGGGGCGGAAATCAAATGGTACTGGTTAAACGCATAAGCCACATCGCCTTCTGGCTGGGCCACGGGGATCGTGCGAAAACTGCTCTCACCCATGTCGCGCAGCATTGCGCCGCGCCGTGCGCCAAGAATACGGCCCAAAGTGACATAAGAAACCGGATGATATGCCGGATCGACAAGGATGACATGATAAAACTGCTCAGGGAGTTCTTTCGCGCTACGCATAAAATCAATGGCTTGGCCGACATTCCAATCCTCCGGAACCACCACCATCTCGCGCTGCATCAGCCGCCCTGCGGAAAACTCCGGATAGCTTAACGCGTCTTCGACAACGGCCCTGTCCGCGACGTCCAGTGCGTCCAGAATGAGTTCTTGCTGATCCTCCTCCAGATCCTCGATCAGATCGACAACGTCGTCCGATTCAAGCTCACGCACAGCGCCTGCCAGCACGTGGTTCGGCAAGAACTCAATGACCTCTTCGCGCAAGGACTCTTCAAGCTCAGAAAGAACTTCCCCATCGAGACCCGTGGACCAAAGCGACAGAAAGGCGCGCCGCTCAGCTATGCTGATCTGTTCCAGAAGGTCTGCTATATCGGCAGGGTGCAACGGGTCGAGAAGCACATCTAGCGCTTGCGCGTTTACAGCCTCAATCGCCTCCAGGACGTCCGCTACGAGGCTTTTCTCGAGTTGGTAGTCATCCTCCTTACCCACATCACGCGAAGGCGTCGGAACGTCTTGATTTTCCTCGCTTGGATCGCTCATCCTGACAGCCCTTCCGCAGATGCTTACACCAAGCTTAGCCAATCCGTCCCGAAAGCAGTAGGCCCGATTTCGGCAATTTCCTTTTGAACGCGGGCGGGTTAGGACAGGGAATGCCCCGCGTTCTTCTTGGCCAAACCCTGTCTTTTGATGCAGACCCTTTTGCCGAAGGGATAAAGGCCGCGCGCCATGAAAGCCATGGCGCAGTTGTGCTTGAGAACGGACATATTTCCTGGGTTGGCCCGGCCGAGGCGCGGCCGGTCAGCCCAGATGACACCGTCGTTGATTATGGTCGCAACTTGATATGCGCAGGCTTTATCGATGCCCATCTCCACCACCCTCAAACGGCAATGATTGCAAGTTGGGGCAAGAGACTGATCGACTGGTTGAACGACTACACCTTCCCTGAGGAAGCACGCCTCGCCGATCCAGACTACGCGCGCGAAATCGCGAAAACCTATTTCGATCTCGCCCTTTCGCATGGCACAACGACGATGTGCAGCTTCGCAACTGTTCACAGAACCAGCGTCGACAGTTTTTTCGAAGAGGCGCAAGCGCGCGGGCTACGCGCGATCACCGGCAAGACCTGCATGGATTTCGAGGTACCAGACACTCTTTGTGATACGGCACAGTCGGCCTATGATGACAGTAAGGTGCTGCTGGAAAAGTGGCATGGCGTCGACCGGCTGGAATATGCAATCACGCCACGGTTTTCGCCGACATCCAGCCGCGAACAGCTTCATGCTTTGGGCGCGCTTTGGAAAGAACATCCTGAGTGCCTGATGCAAACCCACCTGTCTGAGCAGCTCGAAGAGATCACTTGGGTCAAGAGCCTGTTTCGCGACGCGCGCGACTATCTCGATACCTATGAGATGCACGGACTTCTTGGCGAGCGTGGAGTATACGGCCATGCAATACATCTGGAGCCGCGCGAGCGAGACCGTTTGGCCGGGATCGGCGCAAGCGTCGTCCATTGCCCGACCTCAAATACTTTTATCGGTTCAGGGCTGTTTGACATGGCCGGATTGAAAGACTCGGGGCTATCGGTCGGGCTCGCGACGGATACAGGTGGCGGCTCCTCCTTCTCAATGCTGCGCACCATGGCGGCGGCCTATGAAGTGGCCCAGCTCAGAGGCCGCGCGCTTCACCCTGCCGAGCTGATTTGGCTGGCGACTTGCGGCTCTGCGCGAGCCCTGCATTTGCAAGACAAGGTCGGAAATCTTGTACCCGGCATGGAGGCGGATCTGGTCGTGCTAGACCTCGCATCCACACCGGCCATCGCGCAACGCAACGCGCAAGCAGAGAGCTTTTGGGAGGCGCTTTTCCCTACCATCATGATGGGCGATGACCGAGCGATTGCTGATGTTTGGGTGAACGGGCGGCGCTACAATCAAAAAATCAAAACTAAGACATTGCGCTGCGCTTGCGCGCCCCGCGGTGTTGGGGGCTCTGCCCCCGCGCCTTTAGGCGCTCCCCCGGGATATTTCTGAAACAATGAAGAGCTCTTTTTCGCTAACAGGGCGCGCCGAACACCAGGACCCACGTATTTCCGGGCGCGCGCGCTGCACCGAATTCACGCGCCTCGCGGGACAGGTTGTTGCGCCTATGGCCTGCACTGTTCATCCAGGCGCCCATGACTTCGGCTGCAGTGGATTGACCTTGCGCGATGTTTTCTGCTGCGAAGCAAAACCTGTAACCAGCGCCCGCAAGCCTGTCGCGCAAATCTCGCCCGTCCGGGCTGACATGAGAGAAAAAGCCGCGCCGCGCCATATCATCAGCATGAGCTTGCGCCGCTGCTTGCAAGCGTTGGTTAAACTTAAGCGGTGCGCGACCATTAGACTGGCGCGCGCCGTTTAGCTCAGATGAAAGAAGTGCCAAGCGCGCGGCCGGAGCCTCGGCATTTTGAGCCACCAGGTTCGTGGCGGGAGAGGCGACCGGGCCACATTGCGCAAGCCCAAGCAAGATAAGCGCTATCAGAAAAACTCGCATGTCGTCGCCCTTTCTACTCCATCAAGCCTTGAACCAGCTGATTTTGTTTTTGCGTGGCATTTTCCAGATCAAAGCTGATCACGTCACCTGCTGCAACAGTGCGCTGCCCGTCGACCAACAAGTCGCGCACCTGCGTGGGCCCCGCGAGCAGCAGGGCTGCTGGGTCCCAGGACCCCGCGCTCTCGACACCGCTGACATCCCAGATTGCGATATCGGCACGGAACCCCACTGCCAATTGCCCGCATTCCGAGCCCCGCCCAAGCACCTGGGCGCCGCCGCGGGTGGCAATCTCAAGCGCCTCGCGCGCACTGAAACCGGCGCCGCCCAACTGCACGCGTTGCAGAAGCATTGCTTGGCGCGCCTCGAGTATCAAATTTCCCGCATCGTTCGATGCTGAGCCGTCGACGCCAAGCCCGACACTCACCCCTGCATCCCGCATCTGACGCACAGACGCGATGCCAGAGCCAAGCCTGCAATTGGAGCATGGGCAATGGGCAACCCCCGTTCCCGTCCGCGCGAATAGGTCAATCTCCACCCCATCGAGCTTGACGCAATGCGCGTGCCAAACATCTTCCCCAACCCAGCCAAGGTCTTCGGCATATTGTCCCGGGCGGCAGCCAAAATTGGCCTCGCTATAGGCGATATCCTCGTCATTCTCGGCCAGATGGGTATGTAGCATAACGCCTTTGTCACGTGCCAATTCAGCCGTGTCCCGCATCAGCTCTCGGCTCACCGAAAAGGGCGAACAAGGCGCAAGACCCACCCGGATCATAGCGCCGGTTGAAGCGTCATGGTAACGGTCAACAACGCGGATGCTGTCCTCGAGGATCGCGCGCTCATCTTCGACCAGCGCGTCAGGCGGCAGCCCGCCTTTGCTTTCACCGATGCTCATCGATCCGCGCGTCGCATGAAACCTCAGGCCAACCTCCTGCGCGGCGGCAATCGTATCGTCGAGCTGCCCGCCGCCGGGGTACAGATAAAGATGGTCGGAGGTCATCGTACAGCCAGACAAGGCGAGCTCCGCCAGGCCAACCTGGGCCGAGGTAAACAAATGCTCCGGCCCCATACGCCCCCAGATCGGGTAGAGCGTTTGCAGCCAGCCGAAAAGATCCGCGTCTTGCGCACTTGGGACCGCGCGCGTCAGTGTCTGGTAAAGATGATGATGGGTGTTGACCAAACCCGGGGTGACGACGCATCCAGCGGCGTTGATCACCTCGCCTTCGGTGTCCAAACCCGTTCCGATCTCTGCGATCACTCCGTCACGGACAAGCACGTCTGCGCCCTTGAGCTCCCGCCGCGCGTCATCCATCGTCACCAAAACATCGGCGCCGCGTATCAGCGTTTCCTTCATACCTGCCCCAGTATTTCGAGCGCTGCGGCGTGTAGCTCAGGCGTTGCGGCGGCAAGCGCGCGCCCGCCCCCATCTGCGGACCCGCCAGACCAATCCGTGACAATACCGCCCGCGGCCTCAACGACAGCAATCGGCGCTTGAATGTCGTAGGGTTGAAGCCCGGCCTCGACAACAAGCTCTACTTGGCCAAGTGCCAACAACGCATAGCCGTAGCAATCCATTCCGTAGCGGGTAAGCTTGCACCGCTCTGCCACCGCGTGAAATTTCGCACCTTCCTCCGACGTGCCGACTTCAGGGAAAGTGGTCAGGATCGTGGCTTCAGACAATTTGGTCACTTTTGATACCTGCAACGCGTCACGACCACGCGGCCCGTCAAGATGCGATTGTCCCAATCCGCCCACGAAACGCTCGCCGATATAAGGCTGATCAATCACGCCAAGAACAGGTTTGGCACCGTCATGTAGCGCAATCAGAGTGCCCCAGGTTGGTGTGCCGGAGATATACCCGCGTGTACCATCTATTGGATCAAGCACCCAAGTGAGCCCGCTTTTGCTCTCTTTGGAGCCAAATTCTTCACCCAAAATTCCGTCATCCGGGCGCTGCGCCTCAATAAGCTTGCGCATCGCAGCCTCGGCTGCACGGTCGCCTTCGGTCACCGGGTCGAACCCGCTCTCCAACTTGTTGTCCGTTGCAATATCCGGACGCCGGAAATAGGTCAGGGTCTCTGCCCGCGCAGCCTCGGCGAGCTGATCTGCGAGGGACAGGCATGTCAGTCGGGTGGCGTCGTCCATCTCTTGCCTCCTTGGCCGCGTATCGGTCGCATGGCCAAGGGGAAAAAGGCAAGGGAAAGCTGTGCCTTTCTGGCTGGCGGGTCCGCGCGCGGGTGGATATGGTCGCGCGGACAGAAACGATGGCAGGACCAAAACAGATGCGCGCACTGCAGGTGGTTGACGAGAACGAAACCAAATTCGTGACAGATGCGGCGCGCCCTGAACCGGGTCCAGGTGAAGTGATCATCCGCGTGCGCGCCTGCGCTTTGAACTTCGCCGACCTATTGATGATCAAAGGCACCTATCAGGAAAAGCCACCGAAGCCATTCAGCCCCGGTATGGAGGTTGCAGGCGAGGTAGAGGCACTGGGCGAAGGCGTGACCAGTCCGAAAGTGAGCACGCGCGTTGCGGTCTATGGCGGCTATGGCGGCCTTGCGGAATACGGTGTGTTCCCTGCGGCTTTGTGCGCCCCTCTTCCAGACGCAATGGATTTCGAGACGGCGGCTGCGTTCCAGGTCGCCTATTCAACCTCGCATGTGGCGCTGGACTACCGCGCCAAGTTGCAAAAGGGTGAAACCCTGCTTGTCACCGGTGCCGCAGGCGGCGTCGGCCTGACCGCTGTAGAGCTTGGCCATAAGATGGGCGCTACCGTGATTGCCGCCGCGCGTGGTGTCGATAAGCTGACCGTGGCCAAAGAGCATGGCGCCAATCACCTGATCGACACTGACACGGATGACCTGCGCGAGGTCGTGAAGTCCTTGGGCGGCGCAGACGTCGTCTATGATGTGATCGGCGATCCACTTTTCACAGCAGCTTTGCGGGCCTGCAAACCAGAGGCGCGCGTCCTGACAATCGGCTTTGCCGCTGGCGAAGTGCCGCAGATTGCCGCTAACCACCTTTTGGTCAAAAACATCGATGTGATGGGCTTTTACTGGGGCGGCTATCTCAAGTTCAAACCGGAGGTACTGACCGATAGCCTCAGCGCGCTGTTCAAAATGTATGAGCGCGGGGAGCTGGCACCGCATATCTCCCACCGGTTCGCGTTAGAGGACGCCTCGGACGCGCTGGAAGTTCTGCGCGCCCGCAAATCAACCGGCAAAGTTGTGGTGACGGTCTAGGCCGTCAAACGCTCAACACCCGCCAGGTGGCCCGTGCCATGCACGTAAGCCGCGCGGACCATCTCTTTCAGCGCATCGTGCACAACGTCTTTGTTGGGCTGCACGTAAAGAATGATCTGTGTGCTGCCTGGTGACGGCAAAGCGCTCTGATCGGGAACCGGCGCGCTTTGCGGGCCCTGAAAGCCCTTGATGGCGGCATGCACGGCCAAATCGGCACTGACGACCGCTTCAACCGCGTTGTCGAGTTCTGACTCAATGACCATCTGCCAATCCATCTGCGCCGCTTCCAAACGGCGCAACACGCCCGTCCGGAAAATACATCGGCTACAAAAAGCGACGGGGAGCGGGCGTTGTTTCCAGGCGTTTCCGCCCTCTGCGCCGACCCAGACCAGCGGGAGCTCCACCAAGACCTCCCCACCCGGCCCAGGCTGATCCTCGGTCGTCAAGATCGCGTCGCAGGCCCCTTTCCCAAAGAGGTCGCGAAGCTCAGTTGTGGGGGCCGATAGCAGCTTAATCTTCATACGCGGGAAGTCCTGCGCAAACTTTCGCAGGATCGGCGGAATGTACGGATAGATAATGTCATGCGGCACGCCGAGCGTGATCTCGCCCTCAAACTCCTGTGCCGTCAGTCGCCCCCAGACCTCGTCATTCAGCGCCAGCATTTTGCGTGCATAGGAGAGCAGCTGCTCGCCCTCTGCTGTTGGGGTCACAGAACGATTGGCCCGATCCAGAAGCTGGACATCCAGCGCCTCCTCCAGCCGTTTGAGCTGCATTGAGACGGCCGATTGCGTCAGGTGCAAAACACCAGCGGCTTTTGTCACGCCGCCCATATCGGCAACGGCCACAAAGGAGCGCAGGGCGGTCAGATCGAGATTTCTAATCATATCACCATCCGTGATGCTATCGATGAAAAACATTCGTTTCACAAATAAATCACAGATTGGCATAACCATCAACAGAAATGATGCAATGCCGCATCTTGATCACCAAAAGCAAAGGATAGGACCATGACCACTTTAACCGTCGCCCGCCTCGCGTCTCGCTTTGCGACCCCTCGCAAAGGCTTGTTTCGCTACATCGATCTCTACCGACAACGCCGTGCTCTGGCAGCCATGGACAAGGCGCAGCTGATGGATTTGGGCCTTACACGCGAAGAGGCGGAGATCGAAGCCGCCCGCCCCATCTGGGACGCGCCGCAACACTGGTTCCGCTGATCACGCGGCCAAAGCTCCCAATTGCAGAGGTGTGAGTGACCTCTCCCCCGCTCGCAATTTGAGCAATTGGTTCGGTGGCACGGCATTCCAGCCGGAGGCGTCCTCCTCCAAAGGCTCCGAGGCTAATGTCACCCCGTCCCCCGCCCGGCGCTCATAGAGCGTCGGGCATTTTTTGTCGGAGGCGTGCCGAAATGCGAAAAGCGCTCGCCCGTCAGACAAAACGCAGGTCAATCGATCGGGCGCATCACTCGGCTGTCGAAGATCAGCAAGCAGAGTTAAGACAGAGCCTATGGTTCCCTCAGGATCGGCCTCCAATCCATTGGCGATCAACAAGTAAAATAAGATCTCTGAATCCGCGCTGCCCATGCGCAAGTTGTAAAACGCGTCCGGCAATAGCCCCTCAAGGTGCCGCCGCAAACGCCCAAACCCGCCAATTTGTCCGTTATGCATGAAGGACCAGCGCCCGTAGGTGAACGGGTGGCAATTGGCCCGTGCGGTCCCACCTGCAGTGGAGGCACGCACATGGGCGAGAAACAGCTCGGAACGGATCATCTTGCACAGGCTGGGCAGATTTCCGTCCGACCAAGCGGGCATCACATCGCGGTAGAGCCCCGGCCCGCGTTGCCCATCATACCATGCGATGCCAAACCCGTCGCCATTCACAGACAGTTTCGCTTCATTCGCGTCTTGCGCTTGTTCCAAAAGGGAATGGCTCGGGCGCAGCACGATGTCTTCAAGCGGTCGGGTTTGCCCGATCCACGCGGCAAGCCTGCACATCAGGTGTTTGTCCCGCGGTGATGGCACATTTGATAGAGCTCTTTCACCGCGCGGCTCGCCGTTGTTTCGCATAGGGGTGGGATGATCGCATGAACAAGCGCCGCACAAGCCGCGACAAACAACTTGCCCGAAAAGCGCAACGCGAAACGCATATGTCCGAAATAGGTCTCGCCAACGCTGGCAGGATGATCATGGAAGGCCCTGAAAAAGTTTGACTTTTCATGGGTGGGATCGGTTGCTCTACTCATAATGGCCTCCTATGATGATTGTCCAGCAGGACATTGATTTTGTTTGATTTTAAATTCGGTA
>JAPORH010000187.1 GCA_026710325.1 Litoreibacter sp.
GTGGCGGGCTAAGGCCCTACTTTCGCACAGAACCACCTAAAGTCATAAGACAAGCCGACCGGTTCGAGCTCAATATTGCGCCCTTTGATTTCGAGCAGCTGGCTCAAAATGTGTGTCTGTTGCTGGGACCGGCGCTGAAAGACAAGCCAGTCGAGTTGTTGATCGACTATGACCAATTTCTCCCGACGGAATTCTTGGGGGATGCTGGCCGGTTGCGCCAGATCCTACTCAACCTCATGGGCAACGCGGTAAAGTTCACCGAAGAAGGCACTGTCATGTTGCGCATCGTTGGCTTAAGCGACGCGAGCGATTCATCGTGCCAACTGCATGAGACGGTTGAGGACACGGGCATCGGAATATCGCCAGAAAAGATCGAGCATATCTTCGGCGAGTTCAACCAAATCGAAGATGAGTCTAACCGCAAATATGAGGGTACGGGCCTTGGGCTGGCGATCACCCGGAAGCTGATCGAGTCCATGGATGGCGAGATTTGGCTCGACTCCATGCCGGGCCACGGGTCGTGCTTTGGCTTCAGAATTACACTGCCTTGTGCCGAAGTCACCGAAGACAACAAACCCGAAATCCCGGACGGGCTATCAGACATTCTCGTCTTTACTGAGAACAGTCTCGAGGCCTCGTTGTTGGAGCGACAGCTTTCCCTCCTCGGCATTTCTGCGCAATTCGTGGACACAATCGATGCCTGCAAAACCGCCTTGGAGGGGTCCGAATTTCAAGTTCTGTTGACCCGCCCACTGGACGCGGAGGCTAAGGCGTCGTTACCTTCCGGATCGAATAGCAACATTGTACAATTGACCTTCGCGGAGCAGTTCGGACAGCAAGCTGATCTGCCAAAACCCTTTACGCGTTCGGGCCTTCTGGAAGCGCTTTCACGGGTCAGCGAACGAGCTTCCGAAGAATTTCAGCCACGCACGGTGACCGTCTTGGCCGCTGAAGACAACAAGACAAACCAGCTGGTGCTCACCAAGATGCTAAACAAACTCGACATAGAACTCACCCTTGTCGAAAACGGGGAGGAAGCCGTCGAGGCCTTCAAAACAAGCGTCCCAGACGTTGTCTTTCTGGATATCTCCATGCCCGTCATGGATGGGTTGGAGGCCGCCTCCCTGATCCGCGGTCTAGAGGGTGGCGACACCGTTCCGCTGATTGCGATGACAGCGCATGCCCTTGCTGGCGACGAGGAACGTATCCGCGCGGGCGGGTTTGATCATTACATGACAAAACCACTGAAAAAGGCCCAACTCGCAACCCATATCGAGGCCGCAGCGCGCCGTCTCGCCGATCCGCCGGAGCTTAAGCTGAAACAAAATCGAGGCTAAGGCGCATAAAGCCCGTCTCCAGACCGTCCCAATTTTTTATCGGACCCATAGTGTATTTTTTGGCAATGGGATGATTTGCGTCCAATGCACCGAACTTTATGAGAAGCCCGGCGATTGCAGCTTCTGCTGCGCGCGACGCTCCATCTTCAATCTTTATCGCAACACCCAGCTGTTGTTCAGGCAGGATCCCGACATAGACGCCCTCAGCTCCTGTCTTGATCGCAGCAGCACCCCCCGCAGCACGCATTAATTCAGTGCAGGCCCGGCCTTCGCCCGCGACTTTTTCGGGATGTGCCATCATCGCCTCAATGAGCGCTCGACTGGCTTTAGACCGCGGGTCGCTCCCGTCTTTCGTCATACGCGCCATAGCGCGCGCGAGGCCCTTTACTGTTGTCAGGTAATTTGGCGCGGAGCATCCATCGATCCCATGACCTGGAATAGCCACCCCGGTCATCTCCTCAATCACCGTCTTCACCGCCTTCTGCACCGGATGATCGAGCGCGACATAATCTAAGTCCACGCCAAGATGCTGCGATAAGGTTAGAAATCCGCAATGTTTGCCGGAGCAATTGTTATGCCGCCTGCAAGGGGTTTCTTCTGCCCGGATCAAAGCATCTCTGGCACCTTTGTCGAATGGTTCTTGTGGACCACAATGGAACGCATCTTCCGTCAAACCCAGATGCCCAAGCCAGGACGTCACATGATCGGTATGGATCGCAGCGCCGGAATGGGAGGCGCAGGCCAGCGCCAAATCGGCAGGCTTTAACTTAAACTGCTGCGCTGCGCCGCTTTCTACCAATGGCAGCGCCTGCAACATTTTATAGGAAGACCTTGGGTAGATCAGCTTTTCAGGATCGCCCCAACTTGCGACGATATCGCCACCCTCATGACAGACAACGGCATGCCCCCGATGCAGCGACTCTAGATGCTCACCCCGCCAGATTTCGACCATCTGCTCTGCCGACATTTATGTGATCTCCCTTGCCCGCGAAAATCCGCCAATAGGACTTTCCCAAAGCACGTTACTTGCGTTATGCTTTTGTCATCGAACAGAATAGAGCGTCGTGCGGACCAATACGAGGCAAAAAGGCCCAATCCGACGACCAGAGGCAGACACAGCTGGAGCTGTAGGACAATGAAAACACTTGTAAAATTCGCTGGTTTGGCCGTTTTCTTGGGTGCAACCGTTGCGGCGCACGCACAGGAGCAATCCACCAACCGCGTCAACGCTGAGCGCGACTGGAGCGTCTTCGTCGAGGACAACCCGACCCAATGCTGGGTTGTGAGTAGCCCGAAAGAGACCGTGAACACCAAAGAAGGTCGTGTCGTTGCCGTGAACCGGGGCGATATCTTGATGTTTGTCAGCTATTGGCCAAACGCAGGGAAAATGGGTGAAGTCTCCTTTACGGGCGGCTATCCTTTTGGCGATGGCAGCACGGTCACCGTCGAGATTGGTGGCACCAAGTTTGAGTTGTTTACGAGCGGCGAGAACGCTTGGGCCGCCTCCGCCGACGATGACAACAAGATCATCACAGCGATGAAACGCGGCGCGGACGCAGCTGTGTCGGGTGTTTCAACACGTGGCACGAACACGCGGGACAAATTTTCGCTACTTGGCTTCACCGCTGCTTTGGAAGATGCGGAAAAGCGCTGCGCCAGCTAAGGCAGTGTTGATCCAAGAGGTGTGACACGACAGGGGTGCATTTGTGCCGCTAAGGCCCTATATCACCCCAAACGCACTCCCAATGGATTCTGACCATGTCTGCCGCCGCGCCGATCACTCAAGATGTTCTGACGATTCCCCGGAAGCTTCCGGAGGGGCCCGTTAATCTAGTGGGCCTCACCCGCGAACAGCTGAAAGACGCGCTTCTTGCGGCGGGCACGCCAGAGAAACAAGTGAAGATGCGCAGCAATCAGGTATGGCAGTGGCTCTACCAGAAAGGCGTACGCAGCTTTGATGATATGACCAACCTCGCCAAAGACTACCGCGCCATGCTTGCGGAGCATTTCGTCATCGAGCTTCCGGAAGTCGTCTCCCGCCATGTCAGTGAAGACGGAACGCGCAAATATCTGGTGCGCATTGCTGGCGGGCATGAGGTTGAAGTTGTCTATATTCCCGAGGAAGGACGCGGCACGCTTTGCGTGTCCAGCCAGGTCGGATGCACGCTGACTTGCTCTTTCTGCCATACGGGTACACAAAAGCTCGTCCGCAACCTAACGGCAGGTGAAATTGTTGGCCAGGTCATGCTTGCCCGCGACGATCTGGGCGAATGGCCAAAACCCGGCCGCCACCCGAAGGACGAAACCCGGCTTCTGTCCAACATCGTTCTCATGGGCATGGGTGAGCCGCTCTATAACTTTGAAAACGTCCGCGACGCGATGAAGATCGCAATGGATCCCGAAGGGATCAGCCTAAGCCGTCGGCGGATTACCTTGTCTACCTCTGGCGTCGTGCCCGAAATCGCCCGAACGGCAGAAGAAATCGGATGCCTGTTGGCCGTTTCCTTCCACGCAACGACCAATAAAGTCCGCGACAAGCTGGTCCCGATCAACAAGCGTTGGAACATCGAAGAGCTGCTCGATGCTTTGAAAGCCTATCCGAAGCTGTCCAATAGCGAGCGGATTACCTTCGAATATGTCATGCTGAAGGACGTCAATGACAGCGACGAGGACGCGCGCCGATTGATCAAACTGATCCGTGGGATACCGGCCAAGATCAACTTGATCCCGTTCAATGAATGGCCTGGCGCCCCTTATCAAAGGTCAGACTGGAAGCGGATCAAAGCCTTTGCGGATATAATCTACAAGGCCGGGTACGCCTCACCAATTCGCACACCTAGAGGCGAGGACATTATGGCCGCTTGCGGTCAGCTGAAATCTGCAACCGAACGTGCGCGTAAGTCGAAAAAGCAGATCGAAGCCGAGGCAGGCCTCAGCAGCGCGTAAAAAAACGGCGTGTGAAACCACCGCCGTTTTCAAACTTTTGATCCCTTGTGGGATTAGTTCGCGATCACTGCCCCAGCGAAAACCAGGAAGATGATCGGGACGATCACGCCACCAGCAGAGGACGTGGTTTCTTCTTCGATCAGCACCTCTACGGCGGGCTCTTCTTCGATGATTGGCGCGTCAAGATTGCCAGCGAAAGCAGAGGTCGCTGCAAAAGCAAATGCGCCAGCAAGTGCAATTTTCTTCATTGTGTCATCCTTTGTTGCGACATCTGTTGTCTTGGGCCACCCCGACCCGGATCAGATACTCGCGCGTTACCTAGGCTCTAAAATACAGCTGGGAACGGGGAACTTACAGCTAATTACAGCAACACTTCGAATGACGGCGCCCAATTGTCGTCAAATTAGCAACACTTGTGTGCCGATTTTGGTTTTCTCAAAAACCTCAGCAATGTGCTCATTATACAATCCGATGCATCCGTTGGAGGACCGGCGCCCAATCTTGCGCGTGTCATGGGTTCCGTGGATGCGGTAATAGGTCCAAGTCAGATAGAGCGCATGCGTCCCAAGCGGGTTGTCTGGGCCAGCGGGCACGAAATCGGGCCATTCCGGGTTGCGACGTTTCATGGCCGGGGTCGGGCTCCAAGTAGGGCCATCAACTTTTCGAATGACAGAGGTTCGACCGCTCCGCGTCAGATCTTCGGATAGCGGAACGCTCGACGGGTAAAGCGCATAACCGCCATCCTCGGTCCACATATGTAAGGCGCGACTGTTGAGATCGACGAGAATGGCACCATTCTTCAGATTGCTAAAGTAAGGCTGCCAATCCAACGCTCGGAAGCTGGAAATATTGCGCCGGGTCGCTTCCCCTCCGCCGATGGGCTGCGTGGACTGCGCGATTGCTGGCGCCGCGAGCGCCGCAGCCCCCGCAGCCATCAAGAACCCACGCCGGTCCAATTTATCAAGATGAGGCTTCTTCATCGCAAATTTCCCCTTAGACTTCGACCTAAGGCTATGTCCTTTCTGTCGCAGTCGCAAATCAAAGAATCCATGCATCGGCGGTTTCCTGACGGCAGGTTTGCGCGCTCTTGGCGAAGAGTCTAAGGGTGATACGTGAAATGAAGGGGTGCAGAAGATGATCCGCAGAGCAGTATTTGTTATCACATCTTTGGTGGCTTTGGCGGCTTGCGCCCCGCCTCCGCCCAGTGTTGGTGCTGATGGCCAATCCTTGCCGCAAGTCTACAAAATCAAAAACTCCGACACTGCAAAAATTCAGTTCCGCGTTTTGGATTCGATTAACGCGCTCAGATCAGGAGCCGGCCAAGCGCCTTTGGAACTCAACAGCCAGCTGACGGCAGCTGCCGCCACGCATTCGCGCGACATGTCTGTACAAAACCGCCCTTGGCATTTCGGCTCAGACGGGTCGTCGCCTTTGGACCGGGTCGCGCGGGCTGGCTATACCGGAAAGCTGATCGGAGAGAATATTTCCGAGACCTATGAAGACGAAACGACGACATTGTCAGCTTGGATGGATTTGCCTCGAACCCCCGACGTTATCCTGGACCCTGATGCGCGCAACCTCGGATTTTCCTGGTTTCAAGAAGAAACGGGTAAAATCTGGTGGACTCTGATCACCGGGACCTAAGGCAAGATATCGATAACGGTACCAAGCTGTACCATCGCATAAATCTCTCGCATCTCTTTGTTGGTCACCGCAATGCAGCCAGCGGTCCAGTCTGGCCCACGTGCTTTGAGCGGGTTTTTGTTGGGTTGGCCATGAATGAAAATATCGCCCCCGGGTGATTTTCCAAGGCGACGCGCCTCCCACCTGTCTCGCGCATTGGGGTAGTTGATTCCCAATGACAGGTAGAAAGAGCTTTGCGGGTTGCGCCGGTCGATATAGTAGCGCCCTTCCGGCGTTCTTCCGTCGCCTTCGACTTTCTTGTCGCCTTCGGGCGCAAACCCGAGATCGAAGTCATAGGCTTTCAGCACGTCGGAGCCGTTGAGCAGATACATGCGGCGCTTCTCTTTCAGCACCAAGATACGCGTGACCTGCGGCCCTTCATATTTTGCAAATTTGGTCGAACAGGCAGACAAGGCGAAAAACGCCATCAGCACCATGACCCGCAACACTACCGAACCCATACCCGTTCTGCCCTTTTTTGCGCGAGCTTAACAAAACCAAATGCCCGCGTGAATCGCCTAAATTCTAGTTTTCTAACTCTAACAAGGCGTTTAGGCCGGATTTATAGTCTGGATAGCGCAAGGTGACGCCCAATTCGGATTTGATCAGGTCGTTCCGCACTTTCTTAGACTCAGCATAGAAGCTACGTGCCATAGGCGTCATTTCGGCTGTCTCAAAGTCCACTGCAGGTGGAATAGGCAATCCAAGCAGCTCCGCCGCATAGGCAATGACATCTTCCGGCGGTGCAGGATCATCGTCGCATAGGTTGTAGATCGCACCGGCTCGGGGGCGTTGGATTGAGGCATAGAGCACCTGCGCGATATCCTCGACATGGATACGGCTAAAGACCTGCCCCTGCTTGATGATGCGGCGCGCGGTGCCATTTCGAACCTTAGCAAAGGGCCCACGCCCTGGGCCGTAAATACCGGCTAGGCGGAAGATATGCAGTGGGAAACCGGCTTCTGCAGAATCCGCCTGCCAAGCGGCCTCAGCTTCGACCCGCATTTGTCCACGCTTTGTGCTAGGCGAAAGGGGCGTTGTCTCATCGACCCAGCCACCTTGATGATCACCATAGACACCCGTCGTGGACAGGTATCCTACCCATTGAAACTGGCTCCCGTATTTCAGGATCAGATCCCGCGCACCGTTCAACACCGGGTCGCCCTCGGGTCCCGGTCCGGCGGAAATCAGAAGATGGCTGGCCTGCGAGACAGCGTCTTCCAGTTCGGCACCCGGCCAAACCAGGGGCGAGATACCTGTCTCTTTCAAAAACAGCGCTTTTTCGTCTGAGCGCGTGGTGCCCGTGACGTGCCAGCCATCCTGCAAAAGCATCGGCGCGAGGGCCTTGGCAGAAAAGCCGTGCCCAAAGCTTAAAAGATGATGTGTCACTGCAACCTCCCAACCGCCCATCTCGCCGCGTCGGCGACGGTCGCGTCCTCGTCCTGTGTCAAATCTTTCGCAACCTCGCACAGTCGTGCAGAGCCAGAATTCCCGATGGCATAAAGCACGTTGCGCACGAAGCGATTTCGCCCGATACGCTTTATCGGCGAGCCACTGAAGCGCGCGCGAAACCCAGCATCATCCAGCTGGGCCATCTCCCCCAAATCGGGCAGGACCAGATCAGGCCGGGCGGCGTAACGCATCTCCCGCGCGTCGCTGGCAAATTTGTTCCAGGGACAAATGGCCAGACAATCATCGCAGCCATAGATCCGGTTGCCCATCAAGGGGCGCAGTTCTTCGTCGACGGGCCCATGATGCTCGATCGTCAGGTAAGAAATGCAACGCCGTGCATCGAGCTGGAATGGTGCCGGAAAGGCATCCGTCGGGCAGACGTCCAAGCAAGCGCGGCAGGAGCCGCAATGCTCGTTTTCTGCTGTATCAGGGTCTAATTCGAGCGTTGTAAAGATCGCGCCAAGGAAGAACCAATTTCCTAGTTCACGCGACAAAAGGTTGGTGTGTTTACCCTGCCACCCGAGCCCTGCCGCCGCAGCGAGGGGCTTTTCCATCACAGGAGCGGTGTCGACGAAAACCTTGATCTCGGAACCTTCCGCCTGCTCAATCAGCCAGCGGCCCACACGTTTGAGGCGTTTCTTGACCAAATCATGGTAGTCGCGGTTGCGCGCGTAAACGGAGATATTGGCGCGCTCTACGGCAGCAATATTATCCATCGGGTCATGGTCGGGTGTGTAAGGCTCGGCCAGCATGATCACACTTTTTGCTTCAGGCCACAAAACTGTCGGATCGCCCCGCCAGTGTTTGCGTTCCGCCATCCAGCCCATCTGCCCGTGGTAGTCCTTGTCCAGAAACCCCTCCAAACGGGCCATGGCTTCTGGGATCGCATCTGGCCGACACACGCCCATCTCGGAAAAGCCTTCGGCCAAGGCCTGCGCCCGCAAGCGCGCTTTTAAGCTCAAAAATCAAGATCCGCGTAATGCGATGGTTGCGGGAAGCCGGACACCTGATCAGCCAGCAATCCCCGGAATGCCGGACGCGATTTGATCTTCGCATACCAGTCTTTGACATTGGCGTTGCGATTCCAATCGACGTCGCGAATATAGTCTAAGCAGCTGAAATGCGCGGCGGCGGCGAAATCTGCAAGGCTCATCGTATCACCCGCCAACCAACGCCGCTGGTCCAAAAGCCAGCCCATATAGTCGATATGGTATTTGATCTTCTGCGCGCCGAGCTTCACGTTGCGGCTTTCAGGATAGCCTTGCCCCATGATCTTCTTGTTCACCCGCTCGTACAGGAGTTTCGATGTCACTTCCGTATGGAACTTGTCATCGAACCAGAAAACCAAACGACGAACCTCGGCGCGGTCTGCCGGTGCCTTTGGTAGAAGGGCCGGATCAGGCAGGGTTTCCTCCAGGTATTCGCAGATGGCCTGGCTGTCGCTCAGCGTCTGCCCGTCGATCTTGAGAACCGGCACCTTGCCTGCCGGATTGCGACGCATGAATTCGCTCGATTGTTCCCAATACCTTTCCTCGATCAGCTCCACTTCTGTTTTCTTCTCGGCAAGGACGAGGCGTACCTTGCGGCAAAACGGGGACAACGGAACGTGATACAGGCGGTTCATGAAAAGATCCAAGCGTCAAAGAGGTGTTCCCTCTTCGCAATCCTTCGCGGGTTTTTCAAGTTTCGAAACAATCCGCGCGTCCGTCACGGCGGATGGTTTCTGCCCCGCTGGCGATCTGGCGCGCGCGGCGTTGCAAAAACGCGCTTGGTCGCTTGGCGGAGCGCGCTTTCGGGTTAGGTAGGACCGCCGCAAGAGCCGAAGCCTGTTGCAATGTCAGGTCCTTCGCATCGACACCGAAGTACCAAGGGGCGGCGGCCGCGACACCGAAAACACCCTCATCAAACTCAGCGACGTTCATGTAGACCTCAAGGATACGCTGTTTGGACCAAAACAGCTCCATCACCGGTGTGATCGCGGCCTCAAGCGCTTTGCGGGTGTAGTTTCGTCCATGCCATAGAAAGACGTTCTTCACTGTCTGCTGAGAAATGGTCGAGGCCCCGCGCCCCGCGCCTTCCTCCAACGCGCTGCGGATCGCCGCCATGTCAAAGCCCCAATGATTGCAGAAATTGGCATCTTCCGCCGCGACGATGGCCCGGGCCATGTGGGGCGAGATGTCTTCAATGTCGCGCCATTCGCGGCGGACGTTTTCCAACCGCTTGGCTTCCTGCTGTATAAAGATCGTGGTGGGTGGATTCAGGACTGAATAGGCTGCGATCAATACAACTAACACGATTGCGACGACGGCTATCGCACGAAATCCCCAACGAAATGCGAGGACAGGAACGACTCCAATCCACCAGAAAAAGGTCCGTTTGGGTTTTTTGTTTTTTGCTGCCTTCGCCACGGGTCAGGACCTAGCCTCGTGATCAGTGTTTTCAAAGAAGCTGAAGCCGACGCTCCAAGTGATCAGCCGCAAATCACTTTGGTCACGACGCCGTTGCCATCGACATGAATATTGACACGATCAGCTTCATAGACCTGCGAAACAATCATACCGGGAAGAACAATGCGTACCTTGGTGCCTTCCGGAACGATGATATCCGCAAAATTCTGACCCACAAAGCCTTCAAACCGCTCAAGCTTGCAGGTGTCGGGCAGACGTTCTTGCAAGCCAGATGTTACCTCTCGCTCGGGCGTCACTTCAATCGGCTGAACGTCGTCAACGACAGGCGTACAGGCGAGCAGAAAAAGCGGCAGGGCAAGGAGCAAATTCTTCATTCTGGCAGGGTTACCGCAAGGGACGGAGGGCGGCAAGCCGTCAGCGTCGGTAGGCGCATTTTCGGCAAGAGCGATTGATTTTGAATACAAACTGGATGAAGCTTCCTCGGAATTTGGGAGTGAAAGGACCACAATCATGCGCACCAGAGCCGCAGTCGCCGTCGCCGCAGGCAAGCCCCTTGAGGTGATGGAGGTCAATTTGGAAGGCCCCAAGGAGGGGGAGGTTCTCGTTGAGATCAAAGCCACCGGGATTTGCCACACAGACGAGTTTACGCTTTCGGGCGCAGACCCGGAGGGGCTTTTTCCGGCCTTTCTTGGTCATGAAGGCGCGGGCGTTGTGGTCGATGTGGGCCCTGGGGTGACGTCGCTAAAGAAGGGTGACCATGTGATCCCGCTCTACACGCCGGAGTGCCGGGAGTGTGATTACTGTCTCAACCCTAAAACCAATCTGTGTCAGAGCATCCGCTCGACACAAGGCCAGGGCGTTATGCCGGATGGCACCTCGCGGTTCTCCACGCTCGATGGCGATCCGATCCTGCACTATATGGGCTGTTCGACCTTCGCCAACCACACGGTTCTGCCAGAGATTGCGCTCGCAAAAGTGCGTGAGGACGCGCCTTTCGACAAGATTTGCTACATCGGTTGTGGCGTCACCACCGGCATCGGCGCTGTGATCAACACGGCCAAGGCGGAGATCGGGAATCGGTCTATCGTCTTTGGCCTGGGTGGCATCGGGTTGAACGTGATCCAAGGCCTGCGTCTGTCTGGGGCGGATCAAATCGTCGGGGTTGACCTGAACCCAGCCAAGGTCGAGATGGCGAAGAAATTCGGGATGACCGATTTTGTGAACCCTAATGAAGTGGATGGCGATCTGGTCGGGCATCTGGTCGAGCTGACCGGCGGCGGGGCCGATTACACCTTTGACGCGACCGGCAATGTCGGCGTGATGCGCACAGCGCTTGAGGCAGCCCACAAGGGATGGGGTGAAAGCATCATCATCGGTGTGGCGCCAGCCGGAGCCGAGATTGCAACCCGTCCTTTCCAACTGGTTACCGGCCGCGTTTGGCGTGGCACGGCCTTTGGCGGCGCGTCAGGCCGGACCGACGTTCCAAAAATCGTCGACTGGTACATGGACGGCAAGATCGAGATCGACCCGATGATCACCCACACGATGGGGCTGGATGATATCAACAAGGGTTTCGACCTGATGCATGCAGGCGAGTCGATACGGTCTGTGGTGGTTTACTAGGCCCGGCTTACGCGCCGTAGCGCGCCAAAAAAGTCTCGATCGCGCCATCAATGACGCGGTCGACCTGCTCTGGCTCAGGCTTGTCCAGAATATTGAAGACTTTCTTCACAAAGATATCGGCCTTCATCAGCGCCTCAAACTGCTGCGCGGCCAATCGCACATCGTCGATCTTCAGTTCACCGCGCGCGACAGCATGGCTGAAATAATCGCTCAGCCTGTCTTCCATCAGCTGCGGACCGGACATGTAGAATTCCTGTCCCAGCTCCGGGAAACGGTCCGACTCAGCCACGCAAATGCGGAAGATGCGCTGCGCAAAATCTGACGTCAGGAACTCCATCATCGAATGCGCCATGTGGCTCAGCATTTCGCGCACAGGCAAATCGGTACGATCCACCTGTAAGGCACGGTCCGCCTGGCTGGCACATTCTTCTTTGGCAACTTCAAAGAACAGAATGCGTTTATCGGGAAAATAGCTGTACAGCGTCGCCTTCGAGACGCCAGCTTCGCGCGCAATGTGATCGACGCTCGCACCCTCAAACCCTTCGGCAAGAAAGACTTTACGCGCACCAGCAACGACTTGCGCGTATTTCCGTCCACGTTTGATTTCGGGTGCGTTGCCGTCCAAGGGGCGCTCCTTTGCGGGGATAGTGTCTGTTTAGACCAATCGGTTCAGTTTCGACAAGGGTTTGCGTTTATCTCAAACAAGCAAAGGCGCGGGCCTGGGCCCACGCCTTTGCCCCTCGAACCGGGGAAGGGGTCACTGTTTCGAGGTGGGGATTTCGATAATCCAGCCGCCGGTGCCTTGATCACCAGTTGCGGGCATAAGGACCTGGGGAAGCGCCTCAACCTCGCCCTTGATGGGCGGGTAAGGTGTTTCAACAGGCTCAGGGTATTCCAGGTTCGGCATAAACACACTGCCTGACATGCCCGCAATTAAGGGTGTCGCGGTCAAAAAGGCGACGGCAGCAGCTATATGAAAGGCGGTCGATCTCTTTGTCATTTTCATTCTCCAGTTTCTAAACCGTTCTGTTCAGATACAGGGTATCTAAACCGACCTGTTTAGAAATTCAAGACCATTCTGAACTATTTAGTTCACTTTTGTTGAGTGGCCCTGACCCATAACCCGTGCTAGCTGTGCCAAATGCTGGAGATATTCCTGAAAACACTGCCCTTTTTCGCCGTTATTGGCCTGGGTTATTGGGCTGGGCGCGCGCGGTTTTTCACCGAAGAAGCCACCGCCTACCTCACCAAATTCGTGTTTTACTTCGCGCTGTCCGCCATGCTTTTCCGGTTTTCGGCAAATCTGAGCTTCGCCGAGGTCTTCGATAGTGACTTCGTCATCACTTATTTGGTCGCGACGATGTTGGTTTACATCTTTGCCTCTCTCGTCTCGCTGTTGCGCCGACTGCCAGTCGAGCAGGTCGCGATCGAGGCGCAATGCGCGGTGATCGGCAATGTTGGGTTTTTGGGTATCCCCATGCTGGCTTTATTGCTGGGTGAGGCGGCGATTGGCCCCATCATGCTCGTCCTCGCCGTCGACCTGATCGTTTTCGGCAGCCTGGTTGTGATCCTGATCACAGGATCCCGGGACGGGCGTGTCTCACCTGCTATTTTGAAAACCGTCGGGATGGGCCTGGTCAAAAACCCAATGATCGTTTCGATCTCGCTCGGCTTCGCCTGGGCGGCGCTTGCACTGCCGATCCCCAGACCGATGAACGAGTTTCTTACGATCCTGGGCGGTGCCGCGACGCCGTGTGCGCTTTTCGCCATCGGTGCGTCGCTCGCTTCAAAATCTGCAGAACGGCTAGAGGTCGCAGGGTGGCTGAGCTTTTGCAAATTGGTGCTGCATCCCTTGGCGGTCGCGGTTATGGCGCTTTGGCTTCTCCCGGTGGAGCCATATTCGGCTTCTGTCATGATCGCCGCGGCAGCCCTTCCTGTTGCGGGCAACGTCTTTATCATTGCGCAGCATTACGGTGTTGCGCCCGCGCGCGTGTCAGCCTCTATCCTGATCTCGACCATGGTCAGCATCATCACCGTTTCGCTTGTCATTGGTTGGGTGGCCGTTTAGCCCTTCGACAAGCGACAGAGAGGAGCGATCATGGAAACGGTCTCAGAAAACGCCTGCTTCGGCGGCGTGCAAGGGGTCTACACCCACGCGGCAAAGACCACGCAATGCGATATGACCTTTGCGGTATTCCTGCCAGAAGAAGCGAAAGACGGTCCCGTCCCGGTGCTTTGGTATCTCTCCGGCCTGACCTGCACGCATGAAAACGCGATGACCAAGGCAGGCGCGCAGGCCTGGGCGGCAGATCATGGGATCGCACTGATCTTCCCAGACACATCCCCACGCGGCGATGACGTCGCCAATGATGAGGCGTATGACCTTGGCCAAGGCGCGGGCTTCTATGTCAACGCGACAGAGGCCCCCTGGGCCCCGCATTTCCAGATGTATGACTACATCACCAAGGAATTGTCAGAGCTGGTTTTTGACAAATTCCCACTCGACGAAGCCCGCCAAGGCATCACCGGTCACTCTATGGGCGGGCATGGTGCGCTGACGATAGCGATGCGCGAAAAGGGGCGGTTCAAATCCGTCTCCGCCTTCTCACCCATTTGCAATCCGACCGTGTCCGACTGGGGCAGAAAGCAGCTTTCGGCCTATTTAGGGTCTGTTGAAACAAAATGGGTGGCCCACGACGCCTCCCTCCTGATGCTGAAAGAAGGGTTTGATGGCCCGATCCTGGTTGATACCGGGACCAAAGACCAATTCATGGACCTTCTGATGCCGGAAGCTTTTGCCGCTGCGGTGTCCAGCAAACGCCAGCAAGCCACAATCCGGTACCAGCCTGGCTATGATCACTCCTACTTCTTCGTCGCCTCCTTCATGGAAGAGCATGTCGCCTTCCACGCGGAAGCCCTCTACGCATGAGCATCGAAGCGGTCATTTTCGACATCGGCAATGTGCTGATCGAATGGCAGCCCGAGCGCCACTATGACCGTTGGATCGGCGAAGATCGCCGCAAACAGATGTTTGCAAAGGTCGACCTGCACGCCATGAATGACCGCATCGACAGCGGCGAGAATTGGCGTGATGTGATCTATGAGACGGCGGAGGCCTACCCGGCTTGGCGGACTGAGATCCTTAAATGGCACCGCGACTGGATCGCGCTCGCCTCCCCCGTGATCCCGCATTCGGTCCATTTGCTGCGTGCTCTGCGCAACAAAGGCGTGCCAGTTTTCGCGCTCACCAATTTCGGGGTCGAAAGCTTCGACTATGCCTCAAGCATCTACAGTTTCCTGAACGAGTTCGACCGCCGCTATGTTTCCGGCCATATGAAAGTGATCAAACCGGCCCCGCGCATCTATGAGATGGTGGAGCAGGATTGCGGGTTGGAGCCCGAAACACTGCTCTTTGCGGATGACAGGCCAGACAATATCGACGCTGCCATCGCGCGCGGCTGGAAAGCGCATCTATTTGAGCATCCGCAAGGATGGGCCGACTGCCTCGTTTCTCACGGCGTACTGACTGCCGAGGAAGCCACCTATTAAGCGGCGGCAAGCTCCACGCGTTTTTCCTTGATCGGCAGATGCACAATTGCGCTGAACGCGCCGACGCCCACGCCGATCCACCAGACCAGTGTGTAATCACCGGTGACGTCATACAGACGCCCGCCCAGCCAAACGCCCATAAAAGACCCTAACTGGTGCGAAAAGAAGACAATTCCGTAAAGCGTACCCATGTAGCGCAGCCCGTAAATATGGGCGACAAGGCCTGACGTCAGCGGAACAGTCGCAAGCCAGAGCGAGCCCATGACAAGGCTAAAAATGATCACAGTCGTCGGCGTCATTGGCACCATGATGAACCAGGCGGCGACTATCGTGCGGGCTGTGTAGATCCCAGCCAGCAGGTATTTCTTGGAATAGGTCTTGCCCAGATACCCCGCCAGAATGGTCCCCACGATATTGGTCAGCCCGATAAGGGAAATCGCCACGGCACCAAGCGCGGAGGTCGTCGAAATGCCAAGCCCGTCCAACATGCCGCCAGGCTCAATCGGGCCGCAAACCTCCGTGATGAAGGCCGGGAAGTGGGCGGTGACGAATGACAACTGATAGCCGCAGGAGAAGAACCCCAGAAAAATCATCGCGTAAGACGGGTCCTTGAAGGCTCTGGCAAGGACGCTGCCCATGCTTTCTTCTAGCTCCGTCTTTGACGCCATCGCAGGCGCACGCATCATCGGCAGGGCGAACAGCGTCAGCAGGATCACCCCGGCAAAGATCACAAAGACGGTTTGCCAGGGGAAAAAACTCAACAGGATTTCAGCCGCAGGCGGTCCAAATACCTGCCCGGCAGAGCCCGCCGCGGTCGCGATGCCCAGCGCGAGCGAGCGGTTCTCATCTGACGTCGCGCGCCCGACCATGGCCAAGATCACGCCAAAACCAGTGCCTGCAATCCCGAACCCCACCAGAATTTCCAGCAGCTGATGCCCGCCCGGCGTCACCGCAAAGCTCGACAGCACAAGGCCCGCTGCATAGGTCACAGCACCAATGAAGATCGCTTTCCGATCGCCGATACGCTCCGCAATCGCGCCAAAAATCGGCTGCCCGATCCCCCAGGCGAGGTTTTGGATCGCAATCGCCATGCTGAATTCGGACCGTGGCCAGCCGAATTCGGTCTCGATGGGGATCTGAAACACGCCAAAGCTCGCCCGGATCGCGAAGCCCACCAACATGATTAGGCTACCGCCGATCAAAATGGGTGTGAAAAGGGAGCTTTGGGTTTTGGTCATGGCGCGACGCTCCTCCAAATTCGAACAATCGTCAATTCATGATTATTGCGGTTGCCCATGAGTGTTCTTAATGATGGCTCGGATGAATTTGCAGCAGACATATGACGCGCGCGTCGCCGAGGGGGTTTTGACGGCCGATCCGGTACAGCTTGCAGCGCTTCCTTTGTTTGACCGTGTGCTCACCGACATGTCGCAATCCACCGGGAAAAAGAAGTTCCTGGGGATATTCGGGGCAGATGAGGTTCCCGTTAAAGGCCTCTATATCTGGGGCGGGGTCGGGCGCGGAAAGTCCATGCTGATGGACATGTTCTACGAGGTCGCATCCGAGCCCCGCAAACGCCGCGTCCATTTCCATGCCTTCATGCAAGAGGTGCATGAGGGGATGACTCAAGCGCGCAAAAAAGGCGTCGACGACGCGATTGCGCCCGTCGCTGACCAGATCGCTAGGGATACTCGCCTTCTGTGTTTCGATGAAATGCAGATCACCGACATCACTGACGCGATGATTGTGGGCCGGCTGTTCGAACGGCTCTTTGCGGCAGGCACAGTGATCGTGGCGACCTCAAACCGCATTCCCGATGATCTATACAAAGACGGGCTCAACCGGAACCTGTTCGAGCCATTTATTAGCTTGATCAAGGACAGGCTGGAGGTCCATGAGCTGGCGTCCGAGAAGGACTACCGGCAGGACCGGCTCGCCGGTACGGAGGTCTATTTCCACCCCGTTGATACCGAGGCCCGACAAAAGATCACTGAGATTTGGGAGGGCCTCAAAAGCGCTGAGGTCGCCCCGCTGACGCTCCGCGTGAAGGGTCGCGATGTCGTGCTTCCCCAATTTTCCAACGGTGTCGCCCGCGCGAAGTTCTTCGATCTCTGTGGCATGCCGCTTGGTGCTGCGGATTACCTCGCTTTGGCTGAAGCCGTCCGCGTTTTGATCCTTGAAGACATCCCCGAGCTGTCCCGCTCCAACTTCAACGAAGCCAAACGCTTCGTGACCCTGATCGACGCGCTCTATGAAGCGAAAGTGGTGCTCATCGCCTCCGCAGCAAACGTGCCAGAAAGGCTCTATATCGAGGGCGCAGGCCTGTTTGAGTTCGAGCGCACAGCCTCCCGCCTGCGCGAAATGCAAAGCGCGGATTGGGCGGGTTAGACGTTTTCCCGCAGGACCGCGCCCGCAAGATAGAGCGAGCCACAGATCAATATACGCGCGTTTGGGTCGCGCTGTGCGATCACGTCAATCGCGTCTGAAACACTCTCTGCGATGGTAGCTTCGATCCCGGCTTCTGTCGCAGCCTTCGCCGTGTCTTCGCCCGGAAGCGTGTTCACTTCCCCGGGGATCGAAACGCCCTGAAGGCTCGAAACATGCGGCACCAACGGGGCCATATAGCCCGCGACATCCTTAGTGTTCATCAACCCGCAGATCAAATGCGTAGGGCGCTTTGGAAGGCGCGTTAGAGTCTCCGCCAATGTCGCAGCACAGGCCGCATTGTGACCACCATCGAGCCAGAACTCGGCCTCCGGCGCGCGCGACGTCAGAGCTCCATCCGCCAACCGCTGCATGCGGGCCGGCCATTCGACTTGCGTGCAAGCCGCCTCGCACGCAGCTTCATCAAAACCCAGGTGCCGCAAGGCCGTGATCGCCGTGCCTGCATTCTGAAACTGATGCGCGCCGATCAGCGCAGGTGGGGGCAGGTCCAAAAGGCCAGTTTCGTCCTGGTAGATCAGACGCGCGCGTTCTTCCTCAACATGCCAATGCTGGCCTTGCACAAGCATAGGGCAGCCCAGCTTTTCGCCGCGCGCCTCGATCACCTCCATCGCGTCGTCGGTCTGCGCGGTGATGATCGCGGGACGTAGGCGCTTCAGGATCCCGGCCTTCTCGCCCGCAATCTTGGCCACTGTATCGCCAAGAAACTGCGTGTGGTCGAGGGAAACCGGAGTGATGATCGTGAGTAGTGGCTCATCGAGGATATTGGTCGCATCCAACCGCCCACCAAGGCCAACCTCCAGAAGGCAATAATCGGCTCTAACGCGGGAAAACGCGAGGATCGCAGCGACGGTCGTGATCTCGAAATAGGTGATCGGCCCGCCACCATTGGCTTCATAACATTCGTCCAAGACCTCAGTGAGATAGTCTTCGGAAATCAACACTCCCGCCAGCCTGATCCGCTCATGAAACCGTGCCAGATGGGGGGAGGTATAGGCATGGACTGTCTTTCCCGCCGCCTCTAGCCCTGCGCGGAACATGGCTTGGGTCGAGCCCTTGCCGTTCGTGCCGGCAATATGGATCACGGGCGGCAGGTCGTTCTGAGGATTGCCGAGCGCGTGCAGCAAGCGCCAAACGCGATCCAGCGTTAGATCGATGATCTTCGGATGCAGAGCCATCATCCGATCCAGGATGATGTCGCTAGAGGCCTTCGTCACGCCTCGGTTTCCGTCTTTTCAGCTTGAATAGGGTCTGGTTTTGGTGGCGGCAGGTCGCCTTTGATCGCCGGATCGAGCCCGAGAAGCATGCGGGTGATCGTTACCAGCTCTTCCTTCATGTCTTTGCGATGCGTCACGCGGTCGAGCATGCCGTGATCGAGCAAATACTCAGCGCGCTGAAACCCTTCGGGCAGTTTTTCGCGGATCGTTTGCTCAATCACGCGTGGGCCGGCGAAGCAGATAAGCGCATTAGGCTCTGCGATATGAACATCACCCAACATCGCGTAAGAGGCCGTCACCCCACCCGTCGTCGGATGGGTCAAGACGACGATGTAAGGCAACCCAGCTTCTTTCAGCATATCCACGGCGATGGTCGAGCGGGGCATCTGCATCAGGCCCAAAATACCTTCCTGCATCCGCGCACCACCTGCGGCGGAGAACAGGATAAGCGGACGACCAAGCGCGACAGCGCGTTCCGCAGCCGCGATGATTGCATTACCGACAAACATGCTCATCGAGCCGCCCATGAAGGAGAAATCCTGGGCGCAGGCGACAATCGGCGTGCGTCCAATTTCGCCTTCGGCCACCAACATCGCCTCAACCTCACCCGTTTTCTTTCGGGCATCTTTCATCCGGTCGGGGTATTTCTTCTGGTCGCAGAATTGCAGCGGATCGGCCACAGGCTCTGGCACTGGCACCTCGGTGTAAATGCCGCCGTCAAAGAGCGCGCCAAAACGCTCCCGCGGGGTGATCACCATATGGTGGTCGCAATTTGTGCAGACGTTCAGGTTTTCGGACAATTCGCGGTGAAACAGCATGGTCCCGCAATTGTCGCATTTCGTCCAAAGGTTCTCCGGCACCTCACGGCGAGAGAAGATCGAATTGATCCGGGGGCGGACGTAGTTGGAGATCCAGTTCATTGCACCCTCTTGACTGCTTCACAGTCAGATAATCGGCGCGCGGGCGGAATGCAATCTACACGCGATTTGGGTCAAGCCACCGACGCAGCCACCACCAGACCCCTAAAACCGTCACAACATCGATGGCGACCAACGGTAAAATCGTATCGACATCCTCCATCGTGAAGGCGGCGTGGTAGAGGGACAGACCTGACATCTCCCCCTCGATCGACACCAGAAAGAGCGCGAAAAAGTTGTTTGCGAAGTGGAAGCCCATGGCAGCACCTAAGTTCCCGGTGACGCGGGTTAGATCGGCGGCAAGAAAGCCGAACAGGGTCACAGCGAAAAGGAAAGCGTAGTTTAAACGTGGGTCAATCTCAGGATTGAAATGCGCAGCGCCAAAAAGAAGCGATGGGATCACAAACCAAATCCAGCCCGAGCGGAACCGCGCCGCAAGCGCTTGCATCAGGTAGCCGCGAAACAACAGCTCCTCGGACCCGGTTTGCACCAGCAGCAGAATCAATGCGAGCGGCCACGGTACACGACTCACGGCGAAATAGCCTTCGATTTTGGGCTTGAAAGCGCCCG
>JAPORH010000027.1 GCA_026710325.1 Litoreibacter sp.
TCTGGGTGTTCCATGAAACGTGCCCTCACAGCCTTCAACAACACGATTTATATAGAAAATATTATAAAAGGGACAGCAAAATCAGCGGATTACTTGGGGAATGTGGGTTTAAAGCCGTCTTTGGAGAGTAGTCTGGAAAGGGCTGCATTATGCTAAGGTCTATCGGATCGCACCCGCCCATTGTAACCCCCATGAATCATCCCCAAAATTCTTGCATCCGTTAACCCAATCGCGCTTCTCTTCCATCGCCCATGTTATAGCGTTACGGCAGGGCGATACTACGTGAGCGGCACGAAAAACGCCCCAAAACTAATCTTCTAAAAACAAGCATCAGATGGTCCAGCTTGCAAAACGCTCCCAGGAACGGGGGCGTTTTCATGCTCAAACCGATCTCAACATGGGGGCGCCACATTAAAGCCAAAAACGCCAGCGATCAGGTCCACTTAGTCTTTGCGAAGAATAGAATTTGGGGCCTTTCAAATGCAGCGCTTATTGAGCTTAGCCGTCATCGCAATCGCCACTTTGGGAGCCGTCACGGCGATTTCTATGGCGAAGCTACCGCCTCCACTTGCAAAGCATCAAAAGCTTGCATGCGGTGCTCACGGCAATGCCTGTGAGGTTGGCGGACGCCACTACAACATCGCAACACCGGTTGGCGACGGGCCGTTCCCCGTGGTCTTGTTTTTCCACGGCTCTAAACAGTCTGGCGACAAAATGATGTCGCGCACGGGCTTGGTCGATCTGTTTATCAAACGAGGCTACGCCTTTGTCGCGCCGACGGCTTTGAATGTGCGGTATGCAAGCGGCCCAGGCACCGGTTGGTTGAACAATAATTCAGGCAAGCGAGAAGGGCGCGACGACTTTGAATTTGTGCAAGACGTCCTGGACGATATTGCGGCACGTTTCGACATTGACGCGCAACGGATCCTGGTCGCGGGTCAATCTAACGGTGCAATATTCTCTTGGTATCTGGCATGTGGCGATGTTGACGCCCGTTTGCGCCATTTTGCGGCGCATGGGGGTACTCCCGGGGTGAAGTATTTCAGTCGGTGCGACGAGAGTGCTCTCGACTTCAGCTTTATTCACGCACACGGCTTGGCAGATCATGTCGTCCCGGCGCGCGGCGGCTACCGGAAAAATGGCGATTGGGAATATCACAGCCCGGAAAAGCTCATATCTGGCCTTGCAGGTAAAGCGAACTGCCGGTTCGAACGACAAGATACCGTCGGCCCGTACCAGAAGACGACCCATAAGACATGCAACTCCCAACATGAGTACAGTGTGGCCTTCTATGATGGCGGTCACGGTATCCCTCGTCATTGGCCTGACTTAATCCTCGATTGGTTCGAGGCGTTTGAGCCGGCAGCGAATGGCTAAGGTTTCAAAAGCATATATAGCCTTTCACGCAGGGTTTTCCCCTACCGCTCTTGATACCTTTCCAATTCCTTATGAAATTTTAAAAATCGTTTTAAGTCAATTTTGTACAGGAATCCCCGCATGCGGGGCCCCGCGCAAAATGTGACCCCAATGAATCATCCCCAAAATTCTTCCGCCCGTTAACCCAATCGCGCTTCCCTGCGCCCTATACCCCGCCTATAACGCCGAAAACCCGGCAAAACGGGGCGAGGGACAGGAGCACGTCATGGCTGCGCATATCATCGTATTCGGCAACGAAAAGGGCGGCTCCGGCAAGTCCACGAATTGCATGCATATCACCACCGCGCTGACCCGGATGGGGTTCACCGTGGGGGCGCTGGATCTGGACCTGCGCCAGCGCAGCTTTGGCCGCTATATCGAGAACCGCGCGCGCACGTCTGAAAAAGAGGGGCTCAACCTTGCTCTGCCCGAGATGGTGGAGCTGCCCAATATCGACCCCGCCGCGCTGGCCCCGGGCGAAAACATCTATGACCGCCGGTTGACCGAGGCCGTGGCGGGCATGGAAGGCCGGTTTGATTTCATCGTGATCGACTGCCCCGGCTCCCACACGCGGCTGAGTCAGGTGGCGCACTCGCTGGCCGACACGCTGGTCACGCCCCTGAATGACAGCTTCATCGATTTCGACCTGCTCGCCAAAGTAGACCCTGAGACGCATAAAGTTCTGGGACCATCCGTCTATTCCGAAATGGTCTGGCAAGCCCGCCAGCTGCGCGCACAGGCAGGGCTGAACCCGATCGATTGGGTCGTCGTCCGCAACCGCGTGGGCACCCAGCGGATGCACAACAAGAAGAAGATCACGGACGCCGTGGACGGGTTGGCCAGACGGGTCGGCTTCCGCGTGGCACCGGGTTTCTCCGAGCGCGTGATTTTCCGGGAGCTGTTCCCACGTGGCCTGACCCTGCTGGATCTGGGCGATATCGGCGTGAAGAACCTCAACATCTCCAACGTTGCCGCCCGGCAAGAACTGCGCGAGCTGGTCAAAGCGCTCAAGCTTCCGGGCGTCGAGGTCGCTTTCTAGAACCCGCCAGCGGTTAGGCTGCGCGCGCCAAGCGCCGCCAATACCCGTGCCTCGGATTTGGCACGTTCCCGATCCTGTTCCGCGATCAAGAGCCCCGTGGCAGACAGGGCCCCGGCGGACAGGGTGAAAGCAATACAAAACATTTGAACACGCTTAAGCACAGACAATAACAGCATCTGATTCTCCCCCAGTGCTGCGCCCCCGGACAGCACCCTGCGTCTGAATTAGGGCACAAACATGGCGGTGAGTTTAGCAGGCCCGTATTTAGGTCCCTTTAAGCTTTGGCGCGCAATTTGACGCAAAGCCTGCCCATTTCCTTTACGCCTTCGAGATGTATATCCTGATCCCATGAGACCCGATCTGGCAGATCACTTCCCGCCCCGCACAGGCCGCACCCACGAGGTGAACGGCCCCAGCAGCTTGAGCTTTTCTTTGGCTTTGGCGCAGGCGCGCGGCGGCACCACGCTTTGGGCGCGGGAGGATTGGGCGCCGGAGCAGCTGAACCCTGTTGGCATCAGCGCCTATCTCGACCCCGCCAAGCTGCTGATCGCGCAAGGCAAGGACCAGCTGGAAGTGCTCGCCGTGTCGGAGGAAGCGTTACGCTCAGGCGCTGTGACGCTGGTGGTGATGGAGCTGTCCAAACCGCTCGACCTGACCGCAGGGCGGCGGTTGCAGCTGGCGGCAGAGGCGGGGAAATCAACCGGGCTGTGCCTCATTCAGGATGGCATGGGCTCCAACGCGGCGGAGACCCGCTGGCATTGCGCACCGGTATTTAGCGAAAGCGGGGACTCGACTCATCAGTCTTGGGATCTTAAAAAGAACAAATCAGGAACATTAAGCAAGTGGGAGGTCCGCTGGGATGCAGAAACGCGTCGTCTCCGTCTGGTGCCCGACCCTGCCCAGCGACAGGGCCTTGCGCGCGCGCAGCACTGACAGCGACGCGCCCTTCGCGCTCACCCATCTGCACAAAAGCGCAAACCGCATCTATTGCCTCAACCGCGCCGCCCGGGCCCAAGGCCTGCATCCCGGCATGCCCCATGCCGACGCGCATGCGTTTTGCCCCGACCTGATCAGCCAACCCGCCGACCTGCCCGGCGACGCGCGGTTCCAGCAGATGCTGGCCCGTTGGGCCACGCGCTACTGCCCTTGGATCGGGCTGGAGGGGCCGCATGGGCTGGTGCTGGACGTGACCGGGTCTACCCATCTGTGGCCTGACGAGGCGACGATGCTGGGCGATATGAAGCAGCGGCTGTCGCGGGCTGGCATCCATGCGCTCATTGGCATCGCGGATACGCGCGGGGCGTCCTGGGCCTTGGCTTTACATGGCGGCGGGATCGCGCAACCGGGGCAAACCGAGGCGCGGATCGCGCGGCTGCCAGTGTCTGCGTTGCGCATCGCGGAGAAAACCTGCGTCTCCCTCGAACGGCTGGGTCTGCGCACCATTGCGGATCTGATCGCCCTGCCCCGGCCCACCGTGACCCGCCGTTTCGGGGCGGAGGTTCTGCTGCGGCTAGACCAAGCGCTCGGCGCGCAGCCGGAAAGCATCTCGCCCCTATCTGATCCGCCCCATTACGGCGTGCGCATGACCCTGCCGGAGCCAATTGGGCTGACATCGGACGTCATGGCCGGCACGCAACGCCTGCTCACCCGGCTTTGCGAGACGTTGAAAGAACAGGAGGTCGGCGCGCGGGTGCTGCAGCTGACGCTGCGGCGCGTCGATCAAGACAGCCAGCAGGTGGAGCTGCGCCTCGCCCGTCCCTTACGCGACGCGGGGCGCATCCTGCCGCTCTTTGAGCGCGGCGTGGGCGAGGTGGAGGCCGGTTTCGGCATCGACATGATGCGGCTGGAGGCCACGCAGGTCGAGCCCCTACCCGTCAAGCAGGTCACCCATATCGCGGGTCGCGATAAGGATAAGTTGGACGACCTGATCACCCGCATCGGCACAAGGATCGGGCTTGAGAATGTGCAGCGCTTCCTGCCCGCCGACAGCCATATCCCGGAGCGCAGCTTCACCATCGCCGCCGCCGCATTTAGCGAGCCAGAAGGGTCGTGGGTTGCGCTGCATCCGCGCCCGTTGAAGCTGTTCACCCCGGAGCCCATTGCAGGGCATGGCAACAGACCCCCCAAAAGTTTTCGCTGGCGCAACATGTCGCTGAGCACGGGCCGCGCCACCGGGCCGGAACGCATCGCGCCCGAATGGTGGATGGCCGATGAAAACTGGCGCGCGGGCCTGCGCGACTATTGGCGGGTAGAGACGCGGCAGGGCCGCAGGCTGTGGCTGTTTCACACGCCGCAAAACCCCGGCTGGTTCGTGCAGGGGGAGTTCGCATGAGCCCCAACATGCACCCCTCCGGCGACTATGCGGAGCTGGCCGTGACCAGCAATTTCACCTTCCTGACCGGGGCATCGCACCCCGAGGAAATGGTGACACGCGCGGCGCAGCTGGGGCTGAAGGCCATCGCCATCACCGACCACAACTCGCTGGCCGGTGTCGTGCGCGCCTATGCGGCGCTGAAGACGCTGCGGGAGGAGCAGGAAGAAGAGGTCAAAATCCGCTCCTACAAGCAGATCGACCATTCCAGTCGCCAACCCGTTGGAGAACGCGCGATTGCGGCGCCTGAAGTGGCGGAGCTGCCCCGGCTGATCGTGGGCGCGCGGCTGGTGTTGCGTGACAGCCCCGTCGACTGGGTCGCCCTGCCCCGCGACCGCGCGGCCTATCAGCGGCTCACCCGGCTGCTGACCCTTGGCAAACGGCGTGCCGAGAAAGGGCAATGCCATCTCGACCTGCATGACGTGGCCGAAGGCGCGCATGGCATGATCCTGATCGCCCTGCCCCGGCGGGGATCGCCCGCCAGACAGGTGGGCGCGCATATCGCCAAGCTGCGCAAACGCTACCCCGGCCATGTGTTTCTGGGCGCGGCGCCGCGCTATGACGGAACCGATCAGGCCTACCTCGATGCCTGCGCGCGGATGGCGCAGAAGACCTCCGCCCCGATGGTGGCCGTAGGCGATGTGCTGATGCATCACGCGTCCCGCCGCCAATTGGCTGATGTGCTGACCTGCATGCGCCACCACATCACCATCGACCAGATCGGCACACGCGCCCTGCCCAATGCGGAGCGGCGCTTGAAGGGGGCCGAGGACATGGCGCGGCTCTTCCGCAACCACCCGTCTGCGCTGCGCCGCACTATGGAGATCGCCGCACTTTGCAGCTTTTGCCTGAGCGAGCTGAGCTACGAATACCCTGATGAGATCACGGATGGGGAGGCCCCGATCAAACGGCTAACGCGGCTGGTCGAGCAGGGCATCAAGACCCGCTACCCCTACGGCGCGCCGCGCAAAGTCCATGACATGGCGCGCAAGGAATTATTCCTCGTCGAGAAGCTCAACTTTCCGGCCTATTTCCTGACCGTCTACGACATCGTGCAATTCGCGCGCAGCCAGGGGATCCTATGCCAGGGGCGCGGCTCGGCCGCCAATTCGATCCTGTGCTACCTCTTGGGCATCACCGATGTGGGGCCGGAGGTGATCACCATGGTGTTCGCCCGCTTTGTGTCCGAGCACCGGGGCGAGCCGCCGGACATTGACGTGGATTTCGAGCATGAGCGGCGCGAAGAGGTGATCCAGCATATCTACGACAAATACGGCCGCCACCGGGCGGGGCTATGTGCGACAGTGATCCATTTCCGCTCCCGCGCGGCGATCCGGGAAGTGGGCAAGGTGATGGGCCTCAGCCAGGACGTCACCGCCAGCCTGTCGGGCCAGATTTGGGGCATGTCCAACGCAGGTGCGGACCCGGAGCGGATCAAGGAGGCCGGGCTGGATCTGTCGGATCGCAGGCTCGCGCAGACTATAAGGCTCATTGGGGAGATTATCGGCTTCCCGCGGCACTTGTCCCAGCATGTGGGCGGCTTTGTCATCACCAAAGGGCGGCTCGATGAGCTCTGCCCGATTGAGAATGCCGCGATGGAAGACCGCACCGTCATCGAATGGGACAAGGATGATATCGACACGCTCGGCATTTTGAAGGTCGATGTGCTGGGGCTGGGGATGCTCAGCTGCATTCACAAGGCGTTTGACCTGCTCAGCGAACATGAAAAGCAAGACTTCACCATCGCCACCGTCCCCCAAAAGGACCCGGAGACCTATGATATGCTCTGCAAGGCCGATGCGGTCGGGGTGTTTCAGGTCGAAAGCCGGGCGCAGATGAACTTTCTACCGCGCATGCTGCCGCGAGAGTTTTATGATCTGGTGATCGAGGTCGCCATCGTCCGCCCCGGCCCCATTCAAGGCGGTATGGTGCAGCCCTACGTCAAACGGCGTCAGGGGTTGGAGAAGGTAGACTTCCCCTCGAAAGAGCTTGAGGGGGTGTTGGGCAAGACCCTCGGCGTGCCGCTCTTTCAGGAACAAGCCATGCAGATCGCCGTGGTCGCCGCCGGTTTCACCCCGGAGGAGGCGGATAAGCTGCGAAGGTCGCTGTCGACCTTCCGCCGCATGGGCACGATCAGCGTGTTCCGCGATAAGTTCATCGCGGGGATGCTGCGCAATGGCTACAGCCCTGAATTTGCGGAGCGGTGTTTCAGCCAGATCGAGGGGTTCGCGGATTACGGCTTCCCCGAAAGCCATGCGGCAGCCTTTGCGATGCTGGTCTACGTCTCCGCCTGGCTGAAGCGGCACCACCCGGCGGTGTTTGCCTGCGCGCTTTTGAACTCCCAGCCTATGGGCTTTTACGCCCCCGCCCAGATCGTGCGCGACGCGCGGGAGCATCAGGTCGAAACGCGGCCCATCTGCGTCAACAACAGCACATGGGACAACACGCTGGAGCGCCGCGCTGATGGCGCTTTGGCGCTGCGTTTGGGGTTTCGGCAGATCAAAGGCTTCAAGGAGGAAGACGCGGGCTGGATCATCGCCGCGCGCGGCAATGGCTACCCGGATCCGGAAAGCGTCTGGCTGCGCGCGGGCGTCTCCCCCGTGGCACTGGAGCGCCTGGCGGAGGCGGATGCCTTTACCGAAATGGGCCTGACGCGCCGCGACGCGTTGTGGCAGGTGAAAGCGATTACCGCCAAAGCGCCGCTACCGCTCTTCGCCAACCCCATCGACGGCGAAGGCGGGGGCGAGCCTCAAGTGAGCTTGCCCGCGATGCATCTGGGGGAGGAGGTGGTCGAAGACTACCTGTCTATGCGCCTGTCGCTGCGCGCCCACCCGATGGAGCTGTTTCGGCCCAAAATCCCCGGGCTTCTGGCCCATTCCGAACTGACGACGACGCCCATAGGCCGGGTCTGCGTCTGCGGGCTCGTGATTACACGCCAGCGCCCTGGCACTGCTTCGGGCGTAATCTTTCTGACCCTGGAGGACGAGACAGGCGTGTCCAACGTGGTCGTCTGGCCCAAGCTCTATGAGGCCAACCGGCGGGAGGTGATGGGCGGCAGGCTGTTGAAGATCACCGGCTATCTGCAGCGCGAAGGCGTGGTGGTCCATGTCATCGCGCAGAAAGTCGAAGACCTGTCCTACAAACTGTCCGAGCTCGGTCACCCAATGGAGGAGGCCATCGGCATCACCCAACCCCAAGCCGACGACGCCCCCCGCCGCCCCCGCACCACCCCCCGCGCCATGCACCCAAGGGACCAGGCGAAGAAGCTGTTCCCGAGTAGGGATTTTCATTAGAAGCAGCGCTCTTGTTCTGAATAAGCCAGCAATGCCGCCTTAATCTGCTTCGCGGCCACTTCCGAACGCGTATAGATTTCAAATTTGTCAGGAATACTAATAAAATCGCCCATCGGAGATTTGAAAACCCAATGTTCTAAACTTTCAATGTCCGGAAACGAGTTTTTGATCAGTCTCGAAACCTCAACAAATTGCTCTTTGTAAAATAAATTAGCGAGACCCCGGCCACCGGTCAGCTTCTCCAAATCAAAATAAAAACTAGCAACCCGGCGGCTGTACCCAGGCATAATCCTATCATACCCTACAGAAAAACCATAAACGTCGAAATCTTTTGACCCGTCATCTTTCACCCTCTTCCCCATTCTCTGGATCGAAACATCAGAGAAATCCCCGATCAAACTTAAGTCGAAAAAAACAGTATTCTCTGTCGAAAAAGCGTTTACTTCTGTGGGTTGAATCGGAACTGAGAAGGAAATTTTACAACCCTCAAAAGACATCTCCGTGGCTTCGTAATATTGCAGCGCCTTCTCCAAAGCCTCTTCAACCGAAACTATATCGTCCGCCATTGTTCGGTTCACCGAACCCACAATAACGAAAAATGAAAATCACAAAGACAACAGGAAACTAGATTTCATAGTAACGACCAAGAATTGAAAATTAGGGCGACAACATAGGTCTTCATGACACATACGATAAGCTATGCACATCTTTCTCCTCGCGCCGAAAAATTGCAACTTAAACGACAGCTATTCTAGCAAAGGACATTCTTTTAGGTACACCCCCAAACGCCTTTTTTTGAACGCTCACGGCTTTCAACTTTCTCATTCAAACGCGCATGGAACCAGCAACTTATCCCCCGACAATCCGATTAAAATGCCCCATCTTGCGCCCTGGTTTGGCCTCTGCCTTGCCGTAGAGATGCAGCGCCACGCCTGGGTCAGCGGCAAGCTCTGGGACACGGTCCATGTCGGCGCCGATCAGGTTCTCCATCACCACATCCGCATGCCTTGAACCGTCGCCCAGAGGCCAGCCGGCGATGGCGCGGATATGTTGCTCAAATTGGTCGATGGTGCAGCCGTTCTGGGTCCAATGGCCCGAATTGTGCACGCGCGGGGCGATTTCATTGACGATAAGACCTTTCGGCGTCACGAACAGCTCAACGCCAAGGACCCCGACATAATCCAGCGCATTCAGAATACGCCCAGCCATAAGCACCGCGTCGGTGCGCTGTGCTGTTGAAAGCTGCGCTGGCACGGTGGTGGTGTGCAGGATCCCGTCACGATGCACATTCTCGCCCGGGTCGAAACACGCCACCTGCCCGTCCACAGCACGCGCACCGATGACCGAGACCTCGTGGGTGAACTCGACAAAGCCTTCCAGAACGCAAGGCGCGCCGTTCATCTGTGCATAAACGGCTTCCGGATCATCGCCCTCTTTCAGGCGTATCTGCCCCTTGCCGTCATAACCAAAGCGCCGGGTTTTCAGAATAGACGGCGTGCCAAGCTTTGCCATGGCGGCGACTAGGTCTTCGCCGCTTTCGACATTTGCAAAGGGCGCGACGGTCAGGCCAAGCCCTTCAAGGAATTCTTTCTCCACCAGCCGGTCCTGCGATGTCGCCAAGGCCAGCCGCCCGGGCCGGATCGGCGCCCCTCCTTCCAAAGCGTCCAGGGCGTCCGTCGGGATATTTTCGAACTCATAGGTGATGACATCGCAAGACGCAGCGAAGGATTTCAACGCATCCAAATCATCATAAGGCTTTTGGAAGTGGTAGTTCGCCACATGCGACGCTGGGCAATCGCCGCCGGGCTCAAAGATACAAGTCTTGAAGCCAAGACGTGAGGCTGCGACCGACAGCATGCGGCCGAGCTGACCGCCGCCCAGAATGCCGATGGTCGACCCTGGTGCGAGCGGCTCAGACATCGGATGGCTCGTCGGGGATCGAGGCAGATAATTCGGCACGCCACTTGTCGAGCCGTGCGGCAAGCGCGTCGTCCTGCAATGCCAGAATACCCGCCGCCATTAACCCGGCATTGGCAGCACCAGCCGCCCCGATCGCCATGGTTGCCACGGGGAAACCCTTGGGCATCTGCACGATGGAATAGAGGCTATCAACGCCTGACAGGGCTTTTGTCTGCACAGGAACCCCGATCACCGGGACCCGGGTTTTCGAGGCCATCATGCCGGGCAAATGCGCAGCGCCGCCAGCGCCCGCAATGATTACCTCCAAGCCGCGATCCACCGCGGTTTTCCCATAGTCCCACAGTCTATCAGGTGTTCTATGGGCGGAGACAATCTTGGCCTCATAGGCGACATCCAGAGCATCGAGAATGCCCGCGGCCTCTTTCATCGTGGGCCAGTCGGATTGGCTGCCCATGATGATGCCCACTTTCACACTGCCCATGTCGCGCCCTGCCCCACCTGTCAAAAGGAAGCGGCACTATAGCCAGACTTGGGACTTACGCAATGATATCGGGGGTAATCTGATCCTCAATCACCTGAATGCGGTCCTTAAGGGCCAGCTTTTGCTTTTTGAGCCGTTTGAGGGTGAGCTGGTCGGCCGCGGCGCGTTCCTGCAGAGCCTCAATCGCATCGTCGAGGTCCCGGTGCTCCCGCTTCAGAACCTCCAGCTTCACGCGCAACACTTCGGTCTGATCCATTGAGTGGGGCGAATTCATCTGGCGGTTATCCCGGCTTGTTCACATAGCACAGTCATAGGCGATTTTGATGCCACTGGATATGGGTTTGACGGCTTCCCCTTGCAAGAGGTGCTTCGGGCCCCCACATTCAATCCAGGCGGGTTGCCAGAACGGGACCCGCGCTTTTCAAGTCGCTTGAACCGTTAAGGGCTTTAGACATGACAAAACTTGCTTTGGGATCGCATCCCTTTTTGCTGGGGTTTGACCAGCTGGAGCGCTTGGTAGAGCGCACGGCCAAATCCGGCAATGACGGCTACCCCCCTTTCAACATTGAGCAATCAGACCGCAACAGCTTCCGCATTACGCTCGCGGTCGCGGGGTTTAGCGAGGATGATCTGTCGATCACCGTCGAGGACCGACAGCTGGTCGTGCGCGGCAAGCAACCTGCGGTGGATGAGGCCAGGGTCTTCCTGCATCGCGGGATCGCGTCACGCCAGTTCCAGAAGGCCTTCGTGCTGGCTGATGGAGTCGACGTCGCCGGCGCCAGCACCGAGAATGGGCTGCTGCATATCGATCTTAAACGCGCCGTGCCCGAGACCGTTGTCCAAACCATCGAGATAAAGAAAGGATAAGTGCCATGAACACCCCTACGCATTTGCAGTTTGACGAGATGTCTGGCGTGGCGGAGCGCGTCGTTTATATCCGCCCAGTCGATGTAGCCGATCTGCCGGAAGAGGTCCGCAGCGAAAGCGGCGGACGCGAAAAAGTCTACGCGTTACACAGCGCAGATGGCGAACGGCTGGCCCTTGTAAAAGATCGCAACACCGCCTTCGTTCTGGCCCGCCAAAACGATTTCGCGCCCGTGACGGTTCACTAGTCTAACCGTGCGCACAAAGGCGCCCGTTTTCAACAGCAAAGTCCGGTTTGAGCCAAAAGTACAAGATGCTGCATCTTGCAAGAATTGCGGCGAAGTGCAGATTGCTGACTTTAATGATATATCGAACGGCCGATACTGGTCTTCGGCTTTGTTAGTCAGATGCTGCGGTGCGGCTCGCCAAAGCTGCCGTTCGATGCGGATCCGTTCTGCAGTGCACGCTACTTGGTGGAGAGCACCTTTCCAGTCGCAAAAATCTCGTAGGTGCGATGTCCGGACTGAAACATTGGGTCCCCCTCGATCAATCGGACGATCTTGTCTCTCGAATTAGCCTTGACGATCCACATGCCACCCGTCGGTGCAGCATCCTCTGTTGCGGACAAGGACGTCCCGTCAACGAAAATGTCGGGTTGAGATGTGAGATAGGCGACATGGTCAGCAAAGTGTTTTTCGCGCACTACCAACATCTCTGGGTTATCTTGAAAATAAACGATCCAATGGTTCATCGCGGTCCTCAAAACTCTACCCGCTGCAGGTCTTCTGCGACCAGAACGTTCCGACCGAAAGCCGCTGAAGCCTTCTTTTTTGCTTGGTCGAAATGCTCTGGATCATCCATGTGCTTTCGGAAATGCGTCAGGATGAGAGACCTTGCACCGACACGCTTTGCCATTTCTCCAATCTGCGAAGGCGTGGGGGTAGTTTCGGCCATCTCGGGTGTTACAACCTCTCCGTCTAGCCGGTAGCACCAGTGCAAGAGAAGGTCGGCATCCCTGGAAAGCTCTTCCACTTCGCGGCAAAGGCCTGCATCTCCTGCGTAGACGAACTTCTTACCTTCGAAGGTCAGTGAGAGCGCCAAACACTCCAGAAAGGGCTGTGCATGCGGCGCTCGGCACGTTTCGATCTGCCAGCCGGCCCCTTCGATGGTTTCACCGCTGGAGATCTCCTGAATGACAGGCTCTGGCCACGGACGTGGCAGGGTTCCACCACGGGCAAGCCAGACTTGCTGGCTTTGCGGCAATTCGGTGCGGGCGCGCAAATCGTGGGCCAGAACGCCTTCGGGCCCGAAATACCCTGCGTTAATGGCCTTAATCGGCGCTGGCCCATAGACCTGAATTGGAGCGCCACCTTCATCCCATGCTGCATGCACGAGCCTTGCGTAATCCATCATGTGGTCAGAATGCAGGTGCGAGAAAACGATATGCGTTATCTGCGAAGGGCTTCGCCCAGAACGCAGCAAATTGTCAAAGACACCTCCGCCGCAGTCAAACAGGATGCAATCCTGACCGACGTCAACCAGATAACCGCTTGAGGCGCGACGGACGTAAGCCTCTGGCGAGCCGGAACCCAGGACCGTGAGCTTCATTTCGCAACCCTCGGAGGGGGCGTTGCTCCTGCTGCGCCAAGCTTGAGGGCTGCGTCACGCCCCCCCATACGCTCGATGAGGGCTGCCTGATCTTCGAACGCCAAAGCATCCACCTTTTCGGGATCGCAAATCTTGCGAAGTTCATAGTGCAGGTTCTGAAGGACCGCCTCGTATGCCGGATCGTCTGCGCGGTTCTTCAGTTCTTCTGGGTCAGTCTCCAAATCGAAAAGCTCATCCGGGTAGCCAACATAGTGGATTAACTTCCAACGCCCTTTGCGCAGCATGAACGCGCCTGAGACGGCACCGGCAGCGTGGTATTCAGAGAAGACGATACGGTTCTTGTCTTCGGGCCCGTGAAGAATTGCGTTCAAGTCAGTCACACCGTCGGCGGCGTCTATTGAGGCATCGAAATGAGCAGCGATAGTCGCCGACAAGTCCAACAGACTCACCGGCGTTTCGCATATACCTACTGGCACGTCCGGCCCCGCCATGATCATCGGGACCGCGGCGCTTTCCTCGTACATGTTCGACTTCCCCCAAAGCCCGCGTGCTCCGAGATTGTCGCCATGATCGGACGTGTAAACCACCGTTGTTTTGTCGGTTAATCCCGCTTCGTTCAACGCCCCAAGGATTTCGCCTAAATTGTGATCGAGCCAGCTGCAAAGCCCATAGTAGGCAGACATCGCCGCGAGGCGTTCATCGGCATCTGCGAACTTTGCTTCACTGTCCATGAAAGCGTTCTGTTTTTCGATCCACGGGTGGCGGGGGTGTCCGTCTAACGGGTGCTGTTTGACCTTCGGCGTCATGTCCGCCGGGTACATATCAAAGTACTTTTGCGGCACGACCAGTGGAAAATGCGGCGCGACCAGGCCGACGTAGAGGCACCAAGGTTGGTCATCTGCCGCGCGGTCTGCGATCCAGTCTTTGGTGCGGGCAACAACCGCCGCATCGTAATCGGTGTACTTGCTGTCACCTGGCCCAATGTAGTCACCCAACATGCGCTTCGGACCCAGTATGCGCTCGTCTTCCTTGCGAATACTGGCCCAGACCATACCAACGCCGCCCGCGACCATCATTGGAATGTGTTCGACGTCAAACCCTGCCGGGTCCTCCTCCGAGCGGTAGTGCAGCTTGCCGATGCTTTCGACCGGCACGCCTTTATCCTGAAGCGCGTGACCCCAACCCCGAATTGCACCCGTGTAAGGCATCGCATTGTCCCAAAGACGGGTCTGGTGCGGATATAGCCCTGTCGCAAAACTGGCACGCGCCGGAACGCAAATTGGGCTGGGCGTATAGGCATTGGTGAAGCGTGTCCCACGGGCCGCCAAAGCATCTAAGTTAGGTGTCTGAACGAAAGGATGCCCAGCACATCCCATGGCGCGCGCCTGATGCTCGTCTGACATGATGACCAACAGGTTCGAGCGGCTCATGCGTCACCGCGGAATTTGGAGGCCGCTTCAATCTTGTCGATGACGCTGTAGAACACCTCCAGGTCCTCAACGGAAACATTAGCCAACAAATGCTGTTGGCGGGCGTCCATGAAGGGCATCATTTCTGCACTGAGCTTCTCGGCCTCGGCGGTAAGTGTGAGATGCTGGATACGTTGATCGCGCTTGTTTGTTTCGGTCCTTAAAAGACCCTTCTCGACCATCGCTTTGATCTTTCGGCTCAACTGCCCTTTGTCCATTTGCACGTGATCCGCAATCTCAGTGAGGGATGCGTTTTTAATCATTCGCAGCGTCTGAATCAAACGCCACTCCACTAGCGATAGGCCTGATTTGGACTTCAACAGAGCAGCGCCCTGCGCATTGAGACTGCTCTGAAGACGCGCAAGGCGGAATGTCACAAAGGACGACGGCGTCTGAAAACTGGGTGTGTTGTGCGTGTTCATGGCGCCCAGATTTGCCGAAACCATTTGACAGGTCAAATGGTTTGTGGATCCTTGCCCACCAAGAGACTTTGGGAGGAGTTCAAATGAAGAAGACTATGAAAGCGACGGCTGCAGCCGCGCTGTTTTCATTCGCCGCCGCGACGTCAGCAATCGCAGACGGCCACGCCTGGGCACCTGAAGGCCCTATCAAGATGATGATCGCGTTTGCCGCCGGTGGTGGCGCTGACACGCACGCGCGGTTGATCGCCGAAGACATCGAAGCATCCCTTGGGTGGGAAGTGATACCGGAGCAAGTCACGGGCAAAGGCGGCGTAAACGCGCTCGTCGCATTGAAGGATATGCCCGCCGACGGATCAGCGATAGCACTCGTGGTAACAGAGTCGCTTGGCTACAACGCCGCTGCTGCTAAGGGCGCAGGTGTTTCACCATCTGATTTCACTGGCCTCACGACCACTGCTGGTTTTCAGATGGGTGTTGTTGCGAAAGCCGACAAAGGCTGGACTTCGTTTGAAGACATGATCGTGGCAGCGAAGGGGGGTGAGCTTCGGTTTGGCACCATGTCACCTAAGCTGTCAGACCTCGCATTCCTCTTGGGTGAGGCTCAGGGCGTTGAGTTCAACATCGTGCAAGTGCGCGGTGGTCGGGCGGTCATGGACGGTGTCGAGGCTGGCGACATGGACCTTGGCTTTATGGCTGGCATTCAAGGCAAAGGCGTTGCATCGGGCGATCTCGTCAACCTGGCGTCGGCGCTGTCAGGGCCGCTGAAACAGACGCCAGACGCACCAACCTTTGCTGATCTCGGGGTCCAGTTCTCCGCTGACGGGTATTTTGTCTTCGTGGCGCCCGCCGGCATGGACGACGCCGCACGCGATGCGATCACAGCTGCGATTGCCGAGGCGACAAACTCTGGCAAAGCATCCGGTATGATCAACAAGGCGTTTGGTGGCGCTGTAAACATCCAAGGCGCCGAGCTTGATGCACTGCTGCAGTCCGATTTCGACTCTGCAGGCCAGTTGATGGAAGCCGTTCAGTAAGTCATTCAAATTCAGGGCCAGCCGATGAAACTCAGACTTTCTGCTGACAAATGGCTGGCCCTCTTCTTTTTAGCATTTGCTCTTCTTGTGATCTTAGTTTGGGCCCCGCTGGATACCGGCACTGGCCTCGTTGAAAAGGTCCGTCGTAAATTCGTTATTGGCGATGCATTGGGGCCAACAGTTGCGGGCGCGGTGATTGTAATCGGGGCTTTGCTGGTACTGCTTCGTCCTGGCACGGACAAAATGATTTCAAGAGAAAACGTCGTCTGGCTTGCTGCGCTCTTCTTCCTTTTTGCACTTTCTATGGTCCTTATGCGGTATGCGGGACCGGTCGCATTGGCGTGGTCGGAAAGCGGTTATCGCCCTCTTAGGGCGACGGCACCCTGGCACTACATTGGTTTCTTGATTGGGGGGACAGTCCTCGTTGGCGGTTTGACGGGGTTTGCAAAACGACAGTTGTCTATTCGGGAATTCGCCATCGGTTTTGCCGCATCTCTTGCCATTGCGCTTTTGTACGATCTGCCATTTGACGACCTTATCCTACCACCAAACGGAGACGTTTGATGGGTGTGTGGGACCACGTGATCGCAGGGGTTCTCGCGGTCTTCCAATCCGATCCTGTGTTGGGCGTCCCCATCACGATCCTGATGGTACTGGGTGGGTTCCTGCTTGGCATTACCGTTGGCGCGACGCCGGGTCTTGCCGGACCAATGGCCATGGCGATCTCGCTTCCGATCCTGATTTCGGTCTTTGGCTATTCAAACGACGCGCTTTTGCCGGTTTTGGGTTTTCTCATTGGCATCATGAAAGGCGCAACCATCGGTGGGGCAGTCCCGGCAATCCTGTTCAACACGCCTGGCACGCCGGACGCCTATATGACCACTTTGGACGGCTATCCAATGGCGCAAAAAGGCGAAGCCAAACGCGCTTTGCGCGTCGCACACTTCTCTTCCGCCTCCGGTGATACGTTTTCCGATATCGTCCTCGTCCTCTGCGCGCCGTTCCTGGCAATACTGGTGGAAAGCTATCTGGACTTGCCGGAAAAGACAGCCCTCTTGATCCTGTCGCTGGCCTTCATCGCGTCGGTCATCGGCAACTCGGTCGGCAAGGGTCTAATCTCAATGGGTCTTGGCCTTCTTGCGGCGATGGTCGCAACGGGTGAAGACTTTTACCCGCGTCTCACACTGGGGCAGCCCGCGCTGGCGGAAGGCATTCCGATTGCGGCGGCAATCCTAGGCGTCTTGATCCTGGGCGAAGTCTTCAAAGCCCTGGAGGATATCCACCATAATGGCGTATTCTCATCTGCCGCCCAGACCGTACGGCAGGATGCAAAGGTTGGCACACTGGGTCTCCGCAAACTGCTCCCCTACATTGGCCGCTCTGCCGTTATCGGCACCTGCATCGGCGCTCTCCCCGGCGTGGGATCAACGCTTGCGGCTACCCTCGGCTACACCTCCGCCAAGCGGCGCCACACCAAGGAAAAAGAACCCGGCGCACCTGATTTCGGTGAGGGCGCGCCTGAAGGCATCGCAGCAACCGAGGCCGCCAATTCGTCGGTCTCCGGCGCGAACCTGATCCCGGTCCTGTCTCTTGGCATTCCTGGCAACGCCGCGGCGGTCTTCTTGATCCTTGCCATGGACTCCATTGGCGGCTTCAATCCCGGTCCCTCCGTCTTCCAATTGGGTGGCGGCATCAGCGCGGGCGCGCTAAACCCGGAAATGGTGATGGCTTTCGGCATCTTCACGACCATGTTCGTAGCCAACGGTCTAAATTGGACCATTGGCGGCATGTTCATGCGTTCGGTCGGCGTGATGGCCCGTATACCGAAAGAGCGCCTGCTCCCGATTGTCCTTCTGCTGACACTGACCGCAATTTACGTCCAAGAAACGTCTATGGTGGCCGTCTGGATCACTCTGTTCTTTGGTTTCGTTGGCTACGCCATGCGCCGTATCGACATGTCGCCGCTGCCTTTCGTGATTGCCTTCATCCTCGGTGGCAACCTTGAAGCGACGGCACGACAGGCATTTGCTGCGACCGGGGCCGACCCCTTCTTCCTATTTAACAGCCCGATCGCTCTCGCGTTCATTGCATTGGCCGTCGCTGTGGTCATCTTCAGCCTGAGAAAGCCCGCCTCATGAGCAGACCCAACATCCTTTTGATCTCAGGTGACCAGCACCGTGCTGATTGCTTTGGATTCGAAGGGCGAAAGATCAAGACCCCGCATCTGGATCAACTGGCTGCCGATGGCACGCACTTTTCGAACTGCATCACACCAACGGTAGTGTGCCAGCCCGCGCGCGCTTCGATCCTGACAGGGCAACTGTGCCGAACGCATGGCGTGCACGACAACGGGATCGATCTCGATCCTAAGATTGGAGAGAAAGGCTTTGCCGGAGCCATGGCTGCCGCAGGATACGAGACAGCATTCTTCGGCAAGGCACACTTTTCGACGTATCACACGTTCGAGCCCACGGGCTCGCCGGAGTGCCTAAAATCATCTGCCAATTATCCCGACACTTGGTACGGACCTTACATGGGCTTCAATCATGTTGAGATGATGTTGGTCGGGCATAACTGGTTTCTGCCCGAAAAGCCGCCCCACGGTCAGCATTATGAACGCTGGTTCTACGCCGACGGTCGCGGCGATGAGAAGAACGCGCTCTACCGAGAGAATGCGGGCGATACAAAAGAGGCAGCACAAACATGGCATTCCAAATTGCCCGTCGCCTGGCACAACTCAACGTGGACGGCAGACCGAGCAATTGAGTGGCTGAAGAATGGGCGCGGTGATGAACCGTTTTGCACATGGGTCAGTTTTCCCGATCCACACCACCCTTTCGACGCTCCAGAGCCGTGGTCGCGCCTTCATGATCCCGCCGAGGTTGATCTCCCAAAGAACAGAAAACGCGCTTTTGAAGGCCGCCCCTGGTGGCACGAAGCGGTGCTGACGGCAGAACCGTCGGGCGACAAAAAGGGCGCAGAAATCCGCAAGTCTTACAGTCGCATCGGTGAACAGTCAGAGGATCAACTGCGCGAAATCATTGCCAATACGTACGGCCAGATCGCTCTGATTGACCATAATGTGGGCCGTATCCTCATTGCCCTCGACGAAGCAGGCCTCTCTGAAAACACGATCGTAATATACATCTCCGACCATGGCGACTGGCTTGGCGATCATGGGCTGATCTTGAAAGGTCCGATGCACTACGACGGCCTGCTGCGTGTCCCGATGATTTTGCGCGGTCCAGGTGTTCCAGCGGGCAAACGGGTGGATGAGCCTGTTTCAACTCTCGACCTTGGTCCAACACTTTTCGATTACGGAAGAGCCGAGGCGCTACAAACGCAGCATGGCGCGACACTCAGGCCACTCATCGAAACTGAAGATGCAAGCCGAGAATACGCCTTTAATGAGTGGGAACTATTGCCAACCCGCGCCGGTGTTGCCCTCAGCCTGCGAACTGTTCGAACAAAGACGCACAAGCTCACGGTGGACATGCAATCGGGAGCAGGCGAGCTTTATGACATGGTTGCTGATCCGGACGAGACGGCGAACTTATTCGATGATCCCGTGTATAGTGATGAGAAAGTCCAACTTTTGGAACACATTCGTCGACGCCCCGACGATGCAGGGCCTGTTCGTACGCAGGTAGGCATGGCCTAGGTAAATCAGGTAACTCATAGTACACGACGCTACTTGAAACGAGGAGCGAAAAGGATTCGAATTGAAGCTT
>JAPORH010000070.1 GCA_026710325.1 Litoreibacter sp.
CAAGTGGACCAAATTCCGCGACACCGTGACCGACAACTTCCGCGTCATCTCAACCAAAAAATACACCTTGATCTGAGCAGAATCCAAGGTCAATTGGGTCGCAAGAGTATATCAACTTACATATTTAGGCGAAAATTTTGAGGAATTGGTGGGGGTCGATCCAGAGCCTATGATCGGGCTTAGTATTCTTGATCCCCAATATGGCCGGGGTCAAACAGAAGGTGGCCTTGCGGAATATCAAAGCCTTCTGAGAAGGCAGCTTCCCGTGAGCGGTGTAAGCTACGAGCGCATAAGAATGATGACTGGCGATCGTGCGATTTTCATAGATAGCGCGCTCCCAAAATTCGATAGCGAGGGGCGGTTCGCTGGTTATGTCGGGATCACTTTTGATCTAGGTCGCGCGATGGCGGGTGCCGAAGAGAATGGATCGTTGCTCTCTTCGCTGAAGAGCCGGACAGCTGAACTTGAAGAAGCGCTATCGCAACGTAACCAGGACTTGGCTGCATCAAACCGCCTATTAGCTGAAATTTTGGAAGCTTTGGGGGAGGGGTTGCTGGTCACCAGCCTCACTGACTTGCGTGACCCCGAAAACGAAATCCAGTTTCTCAATCCGGCCTACCGGAAGCTGATGAACCTCGGCGAAAGCGAAGCCTATCCCGGGATGCGCGTGAACGATCTTAGTCAGTTTCTGAGCGAACGCGGCGATATTTCCCAGGATGATATGGAAGAGCGTGGTAACTCCATGATGGCGGGTGATGTTTTCGAACTGAACCTTGCGTCGAACGGGTTAAGCTTGGAGGTCAAATCAATCCCGCGTCCCGATGGCGGGATGGTTATCGTACATACGGACGTCACCAAGCTACGCGCCCGGACAGAGCTTTTGGAAAAGGCGCGCAGGGACGCGGAGCAGGCGAACAAGGCAAAGTCGGATTTTCTGGCGACTATGAGCCATGAGATCAGAACGCCCATGAACGGCATTTTAGGGGTGGCGGACTTGCTGCAGCAGACCCCGCTGACCGAAGAACAAAGCGAGTATGTGGAAACGATCAGCCGCTCTGCGACGGCCATGACCGAATTAATCGGCGATATCCTGGATTTTTCAAAGATCGAAGCTGGTCGATTGACGCTTGTTGATGAGCCGTTTGACCTGATCGATCTTGCGCATGAATTGCAGCAGTTGATGCAGCCGATCGCCAAAGCAAAGGGCATCGGGTTCAGAATGGAACTCGCACCTGAGCTAGGTGCGGTCGTTCGCGGGGATAAGCAGCGCTTGCGTCAGATCCTTGTAAACCTCCTGGGGAACGCGGTGAAATTTACCCAAGCAGGCGAAGTCAAATTTGAACTTTACCGATCCGGTATGCATGAGGTCACATTTGTTGTCAGTGACACCGGGATTGGGATTCCTGCGGAAAAGATCGACACTGTGTTCGAGTCATTCGAGCAAGTCCAAACAGGCTTCAGGCGGGAGTTTGAAGGAACAGGCCTTGGCCTCGCCATTACCAAAAGCCTCGTCGATGGCATGCGCGGTGGCATTGACGTTGTTTCTGTTGATGGGGAAGGCTCCCGATTTACCGTGGCCATCCCGCTGCCGATCAGCACGGCGGTCCTTCCCAAAAGCAACCATGGGCACGTCGAACGGGCGAGCACTTTTCAGGGCTTGAAGGTGTTGCTGGCCGAAGACAACAAAACCAACCAGTTTGTTGCCAAGCGTATGTTGGAAAGCCATGGGATCGCACCTGTCGTCGTTTCAAACGGGAAAGAGGCGTGCCGACGCGCCCGGGAAGAGGCGTTTGACCTCGTCATAATGGACCTTTCGATGCCCGAAATGAGTGGGCTAGATGCTGCACGCGCGATCCGTGCCGCCGAAAAGAACCAGAACAGAATGCCTTCGAAAATTGTCGCACTGACCGGAAATGCATTTGAAAGCGACCGAAAGGCTTGCCTGGAAGCCGGTATGGATGGCTTCTTGACCAAACCTGTTCGCATGCACGAGTTGGGCGAATGCCTTGCACGGTTTTGCGCAGAAAATACAGATCAAACAAAGTTAAAAAGCGCCTAGGGCCAAAGCACTGAGACGCACAATCGCCACCTTATGTCCCGGACGAAGCCGAAGTTTCAAAAGTGCTGAGCCAAAAGAGTGTTTGTTCGCCTAGGCAAGTGATGTGAACCAGTTTCGCTAAAAGGTCAGTCGTTGCGTGAAACGATCAAACCGTTTCTCAGGCTTTCTTCGACTAGGTTCACATCCTTGGGGCCGTACATGACAACCCCAAGGTGGCGTTTTCAAAAACGCTTGCTCAGTGCCTGTCCGATTTAAACGAGCACGGCACCAGTCTCACCGATCGCATCTTCGACGCTTGCGTCGCCGAGCAGCATTTCGTTGTGAGGCGCGCCCGACGGGATCATCGGGAAGCAATTCTCATGCTTCTCGACCAAGCAGTCGAAAATCACCGGCCCTTCATGGTTGAGCATCTCCATAATCGCATCATCCAAGTCAGAGGGATCGGATACGATAATACCCTTCGCGCCAAACGCCTGCGCCAGGAGCATGAAGTCGGGCAGGGCCTCCGACCAGCTATGGGAGTAGCGGTTGCCATGCAGCAAGTCTTGCCATTGCCGCACCATGCCTAAGCGTTCATTGTTCAAGATAAACTGCTTGATTGGCAGGTTGTATTGCCGCGCGGTCCCCATTTCTTGCATATTCATCAGCCAGGATGCCTCGCCGGCGACATTGATCACCAATGCGTCGGGATGAGCGACCTGCACACCGATTGAGGCAGGAAGCCCGTAGCCCATCGTGCCCAGTCCGCCAGACGTCATCCACCGGTTTGGGTCTTCGAAGCCAAGATATTGTGCGGCCCACATCTGGTGCTGGCCAACTTCGGTCGTAATGTAGCGATCTTTGCGGTTTTTGGTCAGCGCCTCAAGTCGCTGCAATGCGTATTGCGGTTTGATCACTTTCTCGGGTTGGTTGTAAGCGAGACAGCGCACTTTGCGCCATTCCTCGATTTGCGCCCACCATTTGGCGAGACCTTCTGAATTGGTTTTGCGGCCATTTGATTTCCAGATACGCAACAAGTCTTCCAGCACATGGGCCACGTCGCCGATGATCGGCACATCCACATGGATCACCTTGTTGATGGAGGAGGGGTCGATATCGATATGCGCCTTTTTCGAGCCCGGGCTAAACGCGTCGATGCGCCCGGTGATCCGGTCGTCGAACCGCGCTCCGATATTGATCATCAAATCGCAATCATGCATCGCCATATTGGCTTCATAGAGCCCATGCATCCCGAGCATGCCAAGCCATTGCGGGCCAGACGCGGGATAGCACCCAAGTCCCATCAAGGTGGAGGTGATGGGGAAGTTTGTTTCCTGCGCAAGTTCGCGCAGCAACGCGGTCGCACTGTCGCCCGAGTTGATGACGCCACCACCCGAATAGATGATCGGGCGTTTCGCGTTTTCCATCAGTTTGACAAGCGCTGTGATCTGATCTTGATCGCCTTTCAGCTTCGGCGCGTAATGCCCTGTAGATGCTTTATTTTTCGGCTTATATGTACCTTTTGCGAATTGCACATCCTTGGGGATGTCAATGAGCACTGGGCCGGGCCGCCCGTTGGTCGCAACATGAAAGGCTTGATGCACAGTGTCGGCGAGGATCTCGGTGTCCTTGATCAGGTAATTGTGCTTGGTGCAGGGGCGTGTGATCCCGACCGTATCAGCTTCCTGGAACGCATCAGTCCCGATCATGAAGGTTGGCACCTGCGCCGAAAGAACGACAATAGGCACTGAATCCAACAGCGCATCCGTCAGACCGGTCACCGTATTGGTCGCACCGGGGCCGGATGTCACCAAAACAACGCCAGGTTTGCCTGTCGAACGCGCATAGCCTTCCGCCATATGGGCCGCACCTTGTTCATGGCGAACCAGAATGTGCTTAATTTTGTCCTGTTGGAACAATTCGTCATAGATCGGTAGCGCAGCGCCGCCAGGATAGCCAAAGATCGTGTCGACACCTTGTTCAATCAAGGCTTGGACGATGATTTCTGCTCCGGTCATTTGACGTGTCATCTCTCGTTCTCCGTTCACGTGCTTTGTCCACAAAAAAGCCCCCGTTCTTGGCGGGGGCGCATGGGTTCCGAAATGGATGCCGGTTTACCGACCCATGCGCCTATATCCTAGAATGACGACCACATTGGTCATGTCGGGCTCCTGCTTAAGTTGGTCGGACATTATCAGTGCGGCGGCGGGCGTCAACAGCCAATTGCCTCAATAATATGTCGTTTGGTGGATTTTTGTTGTATTTTTATTGCGTAAACCTTCCGCCAACCGGAATAACGCGAAAGTTAGGAGCCCTTATGCCCCGTTTGACTCAGATAACTCCGTTTCTGTTATGCAATGATCTGCAAGCCGAAATCGCGTTTTTCACGCAACGACTTGGTTTTGTGCTGGGATTTGAAAGCCGAGACCCCGGCTATGCTTTTCTACGCCGCGATGGTGCGGCGATCAGACTTTTGGAAAGCGACGCCGATCTTAGCGATGAGCGTCGGCAGCAAATGGTCTATATTGACGTCGATGATGTAGATGCGCTTTGGAACCAGGTTGCTCCGAACCTCTCGGATTTGCCAGAGGGGCGCGTCCGGGCGCCATTCAACCAATTCTACAACCAGCGAGAATTTCATGTGATCGACGAAGGGGCTTGCCTTCTGCTCTTCGGTATGGCCCACCCCTATGAAGAAGAACCGGTGGGGTAGCATGGCCAAAACACGTATCTTGAACGAATTTGGAATGGGCACTTCGCTCAGGCGTATGGACTATACCGAGGCAGCGCGCCGGGCAATCAAGGACGCGCTCTGGCACAACTCCGTATCAATCGCGCCCGCGTTTGGTTTCCCAAAAGAGGCTATGCTCATCGATGTCGAGATTGGTGTACAGGAACCAGACCAAGTCGACACGGTCAAACTCCTCGACATCTTTCCCTATGGCCAACCACAGATCAGCGTGGTGCAGGGTGGGCTCGATATCCCGAAACCTGATGGAACTGGGACAACCATCATCGCCAATGCCGCCGTCTGCGTGAGCTTTGATATGGAGGCCGCGACATGAAGGAAGAACGGTTGATCCTCGAAATGGGGATGGGAAATGACCTTTACGGCATGGACTATACCAAGGCCGCCAAACGCGCGATCCAAGACGCGTTACATCATTCGTCGATCGTGTTGTTCAAGTCGCTTGGCTTGTCGCACGAGGATATGCGCGTCGTTGTTACAATTGGCGTCCAGGAGCCTGACAAACTCGATGTAGAAACACTGCAGGCCGAGCTTCCGCGTGGTCGGGCCGAAGTCACGGGCGTCAAAGGGGGGCTCAATGTCCATGACCCTGACAATGACCAAACCCATGTGATCGCCACCGCTGCAATCGAGGCCTATCTCCCCATTGACCAAAGCAAATGGAAGCTCAGTCGCTAAGCCTCTTCATTGCTTTGAAAATATCCCGGGGGAGCGCCAAAGGCGCGGGGGCAGAGCCGCATCCATTACCTGATCAAAACTCGGCGCCGGTGCCCTGAAGCACGCCATGCTCTAGCGCGTAGCGCGTCAAGCCTGCGGTCGAATTGATCCCAAGTTTGCGCTTGATGTTTTTGCGGTGTGTCTCGACCGTGTGGACAGAGATATCCAGCTTATGCGCCACCGCTTTGTTTGATTTGCCTTGTGCAAGTTGCAACAAGATCGTTTGCTCGCGGGCGGTTAGAACGTCCTGCCCGCCGTCCGGGGTCAACGCGACCGTGGCACCGGTGCAAAGATAAGTTTCGCCTTTCATGACGGTCAAAATGGCCGTGTAAATCTCATCCGTCGGGACATCCTTGAGGATATACCCCCGCGCGCCATGGCGCATAGCCGTGGAGACATATTCCGGCGCGTCATGCATCGACAGGATCAGAATGCGCCGCGTCGGATCTTGCTCCAACACGATTTCTGTGGCCGACAGCCCGCCAAGAAGCGGCATGTTGAGATCCATCAAAATCACATCCGGGTCGAGCACGCCCACGCGATCAACGACCTCTTGCCCGTTACACAGGGTCTCAACGACCTCGATATCGTCATAGGTCTCCAGAATGGCGCGAATGCCATCTGCCACCATCGGGTGGTCATCAACAATCAGCACACGGATATTGCTCATGCGGATTTCCTGCTGCCTTTGCTTTGCGGGTGCAACATATGGCTGAGCGGGACGGAGGCTTCAATGGTCGTCCCTTCGTCGGTTCCGAAAACGCGAAGGCTTCCCCCCAACTGGTCAATGCGTTCCTGCATATTGCGCAGGCCGAGCCCGCCGCCCTCTGACACTTTGCCAATACCACGCCCATTGTCCTGAATGCGCATCGTCGCGCCGCGTCTGTGGCCAAACACTTCAACAGTAACTTTGTCGGCCTCGGAATGCCGCTCGACATTGGTCAATGCCTCTTGCGCGATCCGGTAAAGCGCAATCTTCGCGTCCTGATCGATCCGGTTGCGAAACACGACCGTTTCGAATTGGGTTTCCATCCCGGTTCGTTGGCCAAATTCATCGATCAAGGCTTTCAAGGCGGGGCCGAGGCCCAGATCGTCGAGCACGCCCGGCCGCAGATCGGCTGAGATGCGACGCACCTCGTGGATCGCATCATTGAGACCGCTGATGCCTTTGCCCAAATCTTCTTGCGCCCGGCCATCGCCATTGGCCAAACGTCGCTTGGCAAGCTCAAGCGTATAACGAATACCTACAAGGATTTGACTAATGGAATCATGGAGTTCTCGGGCGACCCTGCCACGTTCTTCTTCCTGGGTGTCGAAGATGCGCTCAGTCAGCGCTTTGAGTTTGCTATCTGCCAAACGGCGTTCGCGGACGTTGAGCAAAAGCCCCGTTACAAAGACTGCCAGTAACGCCGCGAAGGTAATCGACGCAATCTGGAAAAATGTTTGCCGGATCCGGGCTTCCGTGGCCGCACGCGCCGCTGCAACCGTTGCCAGGATGTCGTCGATGAAGATGCCCGTTCCAATAGCCCATTGCCAGTCTTGCAACCCGATCTGATAGGTCACCATCGTTGCAGTCTCACCCGTCGACGGCTTGATCCAGTCATAGGTGTGGTAGCCACCGATCCGCGCCGTCTCGATAATCTTGTCGGTCACCGGCACGCCGTTGCGGTCGGTCAGGCCGCTCCAGTTTTGACCAATCAAAAAGGTCTGACGCGGGCTGACCAGATTGTTGCCGCTATAGTCGAACACATAGAAATACCCATCCTGGCCATAAATCATCGCTGACAGAATTTGAGTGACTTCAAGCTTTGCCTGCTCGTCATCGGGCAGCGCATTGCCGTAGATCGGGCCAATCGCAGTACGGGCGAGGCTAAGGTAATTCTTCAGTTCTCGTTTCTTGGCCTCGATGAGCTGCGTCTCCAGCTCTTTGATCTCGGTCTCGGCAAGCAGGCGCGATTGATTGGCCACGACAAGCGAGATTGCGGTCACCGCAAGGACGAGCGGGACGGTCGCCAGCAAAAACACCTTCTGGCCGTAGCTTAGCGTGAACCAATCTCTGATATGCCGGTATCTTGATGCCATTTTCGCCAACTCTCGAGTACGAATCAAAAAATGAAGCAGGGTCCGGCTTTGGTCAATCACACAGTTAAAATAGGCTTAATTCGCAAGTTTTGTGTCGAGAGCGCTAAAATCGGCCGGTTTCTACCCGGCAATGGGTATGGCGCGTCATCGGCCCAATGGCTAAGGTCGCCACACTTTAACGATCCGTCCGGCCTGTGGGAGGCACTGGGGTGCGCTATCGGCCGGATGTACCTAACGGGAGGAGACACCTATGGATCGTCGTTCTTTTCTGAGAACTTCTGCAATTGGCGGCTCGGCAGCCGCTGCAACCAGCTTGGCCGCACCTGCATATGCAGCCGGTCACCGCACTTTGACCATGGTCACAACATGGGGCCGCGGACTTGCTGGCGTATTTGATGCCGCGCAAAAAGTAGCCGACGACATCAACGCTATGTCTGACGGCACCTTGACTGTGGACGTGAAAGCGGGCGGTGAGCTCGTTGGTCCGTTCGAAGTGTTCGACGCTGTGACCGCTGGTCAGGCCGACATGTATCACGCCGCTGACTACTACTTCGGTGGCCAGCACCCAGGCTATTTCTACATGACATCCGTTCCGTTCGGCATGACCGCTCAGGAACTGCTGAACTGGTATGAGCATGGCGGTGGTCGTGGCTTCCACGATGAGCTGGGTGAAATCTTCGGCTTGAAATCATTCCTCGCAGGTAACACCGGCGCGCAAGCTGGTGGCTGGTTCCGTAAGGAAATCAGTGGTCCAGAAGACTTCAACGGTCTGAAGTTCCGTATGCCCGGCATGGGCGGTGAGGTTCTTGGCAAGCTGGGCGCTTCTGTACAGAACCTTCCTGGCGCTGAAGTGTATCAAGCACTGGCCTCAGGTGCGATCGACGGCACCGAGTGGATCGGTCCATGGGCTGACGAAAAAGCCGGCTTCCAGGAGATCACCAAGTTCTACTACACCGCCGGTATGCATGAGCCAGGTGCGGCGCTGACGCTCGCCACCAACCTCGACGTCTTCAACGAGCTGACACCTGCTCAGCAAAAGATCATCGAAGTGGCTGCAGGCAACACGCACCAGTGGAGCCTTGCTCAGTTCCTCAACAACAACGGCTCCGCGCTGCAGCGTCTGCAGTCCGGCGGCGTAAAAGTTCTGGAATTCCCTGACAGCGTTTGGGACGCAATGGGTGCCGCTGCTGCTGAAGTCAAAGACCAGTATGCCGGCGATGACCTGTATGACCGTCTGCGCGCAAGCTACGAGTCGAGCCAAGCTGCGTCCTCTGGCTGGCTGACACGTTCCGAAGGCGCTTACCGTGCGCAACGTGACCGCGTCACCGGCTAAGCATTTCGCTTAAAATAAGACCGGGGCCGTTCTTCTGTTCAGAAGGATGGCCTCGGTTCTAGTCCGCATGGGGGGAGACGATGCGGGCCTATAATAACACCCGAAAATCGGGGTAACGTCTAAGACGGGGGAGACAATATGCTAGACGCACTGGTCTGGTTATTCACCAACATCGTCAACGCCATCTATAATTTCTTCTACGCAATCCTGAACCCGGACCTGTGGCTGTCTTGGGTGCCGCTGATCAATCAGCAGATGCAGGATGTGGAAGTGAAGCAAGCCTTGATGCGCTTCATCTACTACGGTGGCTCGGTTGAGTTCTTCTTCGTCCTTCTGACGTTCTTCCTCATTCTCACTGCTGTTGGCGTTTGGAACAATCGGATCATGTGGGGGTCTGTCCAGTTGATGGAGGGGTTTGCCAACACGATTGGCCGCTTCTTTGCCTGGGCGGGTCTGCTCATGGTGCTGCAGCAGATCGTGATCGTCTTCATTCAACGCATATTCGCCCGAGCTGAGATTTCCATGGGCTTCGGCATGAGCTTCTCAAAAGACATCAGCTGGTGGGCGGAAGAGCTTAAGTTCTACAACGCCATCGTCGTATGTCTGTGTTGTACCTATACATTCGTTCAAGGCGGGCATGTGCGCGTCGACCTTGTCTATTCTGCCGTCAGCTATCGCACGAAGCGGATGATCGATATGATCGGCGCGATCATCTTCATGATGCCGGCTGCCGTTCTGACCTGGATGTATGGCTGGTATTTCCTCTGGCGGCACCTTGTGACGCCGAAACCTTCGGCCTCGGACACGCTGGACAGGCTGATTGCCAAGTCGCGTGCCGTGCGCTGGAACATCGAGACGATCAGCTTCTCGCCCAACGGGTTCAATGCCTACTTTATGTTCAAGGTCCTTTTGGTGATCTTCGCAGGCATGGTGTTCCTGCAGGCCTGGGCCTTCTTCTACCGCTCCTACCTTGAATGGAAGGAAGGGCCAGAAGGTGAGGGCCGCTATCTCGACAAAGACCGGCTTGGCGACGCAGACGCCGAACGCGCAGCAGAAATTCACTAGGGGACCGGGACATGTTGTTTGGACTAGATGGCGTCGAAGTCGGCCTGATGATCGTTTTCCTGTGCTTATTCGCCGGGATCCTGTCGGGCTTTCCTGTGGCCTTTGCAATCGGCGGCTCTGCCGTGATCTCCTTCGGGATCATCGCTGCGCTGGACAGCGCGGGGCTGCTTATTCACCAGGCGATAGATACCGGCTCGGCCGAATATGCCGCGATCCTGGCGGAAGGGATAAAGGCGGAAACCATATCCGTCTTCCGATACCCGGATTTGCCGCGCATCGAAGAACCCGTCTTCGTTTCAGGATGGGAAACTGCGCTTGACCGCAATGTCTCCTTCATCGTGAACCGAATGAACGAACGCGTTCTTGCGGGAGCATCTATCGAAACACTGCTGGCCGTTTTGATGTTCGTTCTCATGGGCATCACGCTGGAACGCTCCAAGATCGCCAACGACCTGCTGACCACTATGGCGCGTGTTTTTGGCCCGCTGCCGGGCGGTCTGGCTGTGTCCGTTGTGGTTGTGGGTGCGTTCCTCGCCGCCTCGACCGGCATTGTGGGCGCAACTGTGGTTACGATGGGGCTTTTGTCTCTGCCGACCATGTTGCGCAACAACTACTCGCCTGAGCTTGCGACCGGGGTCATCGCGGCGTCCGGCACTTTGGGTCAGATCATTCCGCCCTCGATTGTGATCGTACTTTTGGGAACTCTGGCTGGCGATTTGTACTCGGCTGCACAAGAAGCGCGTGCGCAAGAAGTCGGCTGCTCAGACGCGTTGACCTATCTGGGCGAGCCCGCCGTTGTTTCGGTCGGCACACTTTTCCAGGCGGCGCTTTTGCCGGGTATTCTGTTGGCTGTGCTCTATGGTCTCTACGCCTTTGGCTATGCGTTGGTGAACCCAACCAAGGCGCCAGCTGTGGAACTCGGGTCTGCCAATAGCGAGCCTATTTCCCGCTCCGAAGCGCTGACATGGTTCCTTTTCGCGCCCGTCGGTTTGATCGTCGGTCTGATCCTGCTGATGCAGGTCAATATTATCGGCAATCAGTCTATCGTCGTCGACACCTTCTCCGATGCGGGTCAAACCGCGTCGCTGCGCACCAATGTGTCTGAGAGCTGTCAGGAGGCGATGATCGACCTGCACGGCATTGAGGCGTGGGAAACGGCTGTTGCTGAGCAAGCAAAGATCGACGAGGCCGGTGGTGTTGCTCAATCGGTCAAGCTCACCGAGGAGGAGCTTGAAGCAGCGCTTGTCGCCAAGATCGAAAACGCCGCCCCAATTGGGACTGGCATCGCAGCAGGGCTCATCCTGATGGCGTTGGTGTTCACGACTGCGCGTGGTGTCTCGCCTTCAAGCAACCCGCAACCCATCATCATCGGGGCATTGGGCATTCTGCTGGCGGTATTGATCGATATTGTCTTGATCAAACCCACAACATCGCCCGGAAACACCGTCCTGCTGTTGATCCTGCCCATCATAATGATCGGCTACGGGGCGAAACATGCGGTGGTGGCGCTCGGCAAGAATGACCTGCTGAAAGTGGTCTTCCCGCCGCTGGTGCTGATCGTCGCAGTGCTTGGCTCTATCTTGGGTGGCATCACCAACCCGACGCCAGCTGCAGCACTTGGGGCAGGGGGCGCGCTTCTGCTTGCCGCCTATCGCAAGCTACAGGATTTGGAGCAATCGGGTCGGATCATCATCATGGCAACCTTCGCCCTGATCATCATGATCTTGGTCGGTGTGAACTTCGATCTGCGCGTCAACATTGAGGAAGTCTCTTTCGAGAATTGGATCGCCTTCATCTTCGCGAAATCAGCCTATCTGTTTGCACTGTTTGGTATCCTGTTTGCGTGTTGGGTGTTGTTCTCCAACGGGGTGTTGAGCCCGGTGGTGCGCGAAACGGCCAAAGTGACCTCGATGGTCTTCACGATCCTGATCGGCTCCCAATTGCTGAACCTTGTGGTGATTTCCTTCGGTGGGGAGCACTATATCCAGCAGTTCCTGCGCAGCTTTGACAGCGAATTCCAGGTTTTCATCATCGTGATGTTGGTGCTCTTCGTTCTGGGCTTCGTGTTGGATTTCTTGGAGATCATCTACATCGTGATCCCGATCGTGGGGCCCGTGATCTATGGCGGCACGATGGACCCGAAATGGGTCACGATCATGATCGCGGTTAATTTGCAGACCTCCTTCCTGACGCCGCCCTTCGGCTTCGCGCTCTTCTACTTGCGGGGTGTGGCGCCAAAAGAGGTCACGACCGGTCACATCTACCGCGGCATCATCCCCTTCGTGTTGATCCAGGTTGTGGGGCTGGCGCTTCTGGCGCTGTTCCCGGGTGTGGTCACGATCGTGCCTAACCTGCTCGGTGGTTAAAATAGCGCGCGCAGGGCATCAATAATTCGTCCTGCGCGCAACTGTTTCGGCAACAGAACCAACTCTTCATCATTCCTTTAAAGGGCCTGTTTTACGGGGCTTTTTGCCACGAATTTGTCTCATTTTTTCGGAAAAACCCTCGAGAAAACTCAGTAACGAATCTCGAGGATACGCCCCGTGTTTAAACATCTGCTTGCTGCCATCGCACTGCTTGCCACCAGTGCTGGCGCTATTGCAACTCCGGTCCAATGGAATTCCGGAACAGGCGCGAATGGTCACTATTACGAAGTCATCACGCGTGGGATGACATTCGAACAGGCAAAAGCATACGCCGCGTCGCAAACCTTTAACGGCATGCAAGGCTATCTTGCGACTGTGACGAGCGCGGACGAAAATGCCTTCATCTCCGGCCTTACCGGCAATCATTGGAGCTGGCTCGGCGGTGAGCGCATCGGCCGTGACAACACTTTCCAATGGATCCAGGGACCAGAGGCCGGCACCGTTTTCTACGATGACGGTGCAGTCACGGGCGTTTTCAACGCATTTGCCCGCAATGAGCCAAACAACTGGCGCAACACCAATGAGGATGCGGTCCATATTTGGGGCGGCGGCACTTGGAACGACCTGCGCAAATCAAAGAAAATCCGCACAGTAATCGAATATAGCGCGGTCCCGGCCGTACCACTTCCGGCGAGCGGTCTGTTGCTGCTGGCAGGTGTCGGCGCGATGTTCCTGCGCGGTCGCAAGACAAAGGCCTAATTCCCACTCACGGATGGCCGGAAGCCCCGCGGTAGAAATGCCGCGGGGGCTTTTTTCTTGTTTTCAGATCAGTCGCTGCCGCGTGTGTCTGGCAGTGTGATGCGCGCCACCTGTTCGGCTATCGGATCGACGGCTAAGGGATGCGTCTCGGCCGAATAATCATGCCCGTCTTGAATGTCATGCCAGTCGCTGCCACGAAAAACTTCAAGGGCGGAGAAGCTGGATTTGTATCCCATCTTAGGCGACCCAGGCACCCAATACCCTAGGTAAACATAAGGGAGACCCGCATTTCGGGCGATTTCGACATGGTCGAGAATGATGAATGTCCCAAGCGAATTGCGCGTCAGGTCCGGGCGATAAAATGAGTAGACCATCGACAGACCATCATCGAGCACATCCGTCAGGCAGGTGGCGATCAGCTCTTCGGTTTCACCCGTTCGGTCCCAATACTCAATCACCCGGCTTTTGACGGGTGTTTCTTCGATCATCGCCGCGAATTCAAAAATATCCATATCGGCCATACCGCCATCGGCATGTCGGGATTCAAGGTAAAGGCGGAACAAATCGAACTGCTCTTCTGTGGCCCATGGGCTGGTCGCTTCACGTTGCAAATGGACATTGCGCTTCGCCACGCGCCGCTGCGATTTTGTCGGTTTGAAATCCTCAACACGAATGCGCGCAGACAAACAGGCAGAGCATTCGGCGCATGACGGGCGGTAAAGCACGTTTTGTGAGCGTCTGAACCCTTGTTTCGACAGTGTATTGTTCAACGTTGTTGCATGTTCACCCTGCAAGGCCGTGAACAGCTTACGCTCCCTTCGCCCTTCAAGATACGGGCAGGACTGTGGCGCAGTTACGTAGAACTGCGGTGCAATAGGGAGCGTATGGCGCATTGGGTCTCGAGATTCCCACTCAGTTTCGGACGGAGCCTAACAATGCAGGCTGCACACGACAAATTCTTTTTGAGCGAGCTTAAATAAGGATTAACGCCATACCGAATTTATTATCAGTAATTCGAGGGTCTGCGTATGGCCGTAGTGCCGCAGAGCATGTCATGCAGGCCTTGACCGCGCTCCGAGACGAGCATCAGGATCATCGAAATGACTTGCGGCAAGAAGAAGCTCGATGCCACGAGGTAAGCCGCCGTGTGTAACAAGGCTTCGCTCGTTTCCAGATGCGCGCCGTCCTTGTTGCGCAACTCGATATTCATGATCCGCATACCCCAAGTTGCCGAGCGCGAAGAGATCGAGGCGAGCCGGTAGATGAAATTGATCACGAGAAAGAGCAGCGGAAAGAAAAACCAGCCTACAAAGAGGGGGAGGGTGGCCACGACCGCCGTCATCAGAAAGACGACCAGTACATCAATGAACCAAGCGACGAGCCTTTTGAAGGCGACGCCTGAATAAAACTCGGATTGTGTCTCCGGGTCTGGAAGGGCTGAAAAACTCATGCTCTGTGTCATTTAGGGACGGGTTTTTGCTGTGGGAAGGTTCTTGGATGTGAAAAGGCGCGCCGAATGAAAGGCGCGCCCGGTTCGTGATGGATTAGCCGTCTTTGGTGTCGTCAGACGCGGCCTTAGCAGCTTCTGCGCGTTCGTCCATAAAGGCATCGAACTCCGACTTATCCTTGGCTTCACGAAGACGCTCGAGGAAGGATTCAAATGCGTGCTGTTCATCCTCAAGGCGCTTCAGCATGTCAGCTTTGTAGCTGTCAAAGGCCGTGTTGCCGGAAGATTTGAACCCGGCGGCGCGGGCAGGGGATGAGTGGCGGCGCATTGCGCAAGAGCCAGAGAACATGCGTTTACTCCATATCATGTAAGCCAAAAGGGCGAGGCCAACGGGCCAGAAAAAGATGAACCCCAGCACCATAGCTGCGATCCAGGCTCCTTTTCCGCGCTCATCGAGCCACATCTCAGCGCGGGCAAACCAGTTAGGCCGCGAATGGGTGACAGAGGTCATCGGTATCTCCTGTTGTTTAAGTTAATCGCTTTCACATTAAACATGTGGGGTCTGGTTTCGCGCGTTCAAGAGAAAAAGTTACGGTTTTTAACATTAATCCGAAAAGGTTAATTAAAACAGAGATTTAGGCAGGATAAAATCTCTATTTATAGCTGTTTTGAAGCTTGAATTAGCAATAAAAGAGCCTTTTTCGTGCTCTCAATTCTCACGTTTTCGCGCCCGAGCGGCCCGAATTCCACTAGTTCAGTCACCGTGTCTTTACCAGGCATGGCAAGCCCGAAGCACACGCGACCTTCTGGTTTGAAATCGGACCCTCCTGGACCTGCGATACCTGTCACGGATACCGCAAGATCGGCTGCTGAATTGCGCAAGGCGCCGTCTGCCATTTCGCGCGCGACCTCTTCCGACACAGCGCCGTAATTGTCGAGCGTCGCGGCGTTTACGCCGAGCATGTCCATTTTGGCTTCATTCGAGTAGGTGACAAAGCCGCGATCGACCACGCTTGAGCTTCCAGGTATCTCTGTCAAAGCAGCAGCGATCATGCCGCCTGTGCAGCTTTCGGCGGTTGCGATCTTAATATTCCGCGCTTGAGCCGCTTTCAGCACAGTGCGCGCCAACTCATCCATGCGCGACATAAGCGAACTCTATTACCACTACAGCCGCAGCGACCCCAGCGAACACGTCGTCCAGCATTACGCCTAAAGCATCGCCGCGCCTGTCCGCCCAGCCAATCGGCCCCGGTTTCCAGATGTCGAAGAGACGGAAGGCAATGAAAGCGGTTAAGATACCCGGCCACAGCGCCCAGAAAGATGTCCCAGCGTGACTTGCCCCAATGGCGACAGGCATCAAGGCGATCCATTGCCCGACCAGCTCATCGACGACCACCTCAGACGGGTCATGGTCATCACCGTCCGCGATGATTTGTTTTGTCGCCCACCACCCTTTGAAAAACGCGGAGATGCAGCCGATCAGAAGCAAAAGCCATCCGCCAACAAGCCAAAGTAGCCAAGCCAGGGGGATCGCCACAGCTGAGCCCCAGGTGCCCGGAGCAGGGTGCAGGTGGCCGACATAGCAAACCGTGCCGATGAGTTTCGCGATCATGGCTTCAGCAGCGTCACAGTCGCCAGACACGCAATGCCTTCGCCGCGCCCTGTAAAGCCGAGGCGCTCGGACGTCGTCGCCTTTACGCTGATGCGCGAGAGATCAATATCAAGCAATTCCTGTAGCTTATCGCGCATCGTTAAAGTATGTGGGCCGATCTTTGGAAATTCGCAGATCAATGTGCAGTCGACATGGGTGATCTGGAAGCCGCGCTCTGCCGCCAGGTCGCGCGCATGCGTAAGAAAGATATGGCTTTCGACGCCTTTCCACTGCGGGTCCGAGGGCGGGAAGTGCTGACCGATATCCCCTTCGGCCAACGCGCCGTAGATCGCATCTGTGATCGTATGCAGGCCGACATCCGCGTCTGAATGCCCTTGCAGCCCGCGTTCATGCGGGATCGCGACACCGCAGAGCATGACATGATCGCCAGGCCCGAACCGGTGCACGTCAAAGCCATTTCCCGTACGAATATCCATGTTAGTCTCCAAATAGCGGGCGGCGCGGGCAAAATCCTCGGGCCGGGTGATCTTCAAATTGCGCTCTTCGCCCGCAACGATTTTGACGTCAATGCCTGCGGCGCGCGCGACCTCGACATCGTCGGCGGGCGCGCCCTCAAATTGCAGATGCGCTTGCAAAATCGCGTCCCGGTAAAAAGCTTGTGGGGTTTGAGCGCGAAAAAGTCCTGTCCGGTCTTGGGTCCCTTCGACGAACTCGGCGCCGTGCCAGAGCGCGTCGGTCACTTCTAGGGCGGGGGCCGACGCCCCGTGCGTTTCCGCTGCCGCAATCACATCGGTGATCAAGGCATCTGACAAAGTCGCGCGCGCCACATCGTGAATAAGGACGAGCCCAGCGGGGCAGGCCCGCAATCCAGCGCGCACAGACTCCGCGCGCGATGCGCCGCCATGTACCGTTTTGACCCTATCAGGGAGCGCAAGTGCCGAAATAGCTGCGTCATCGTCAGGATGGGTGACCAGGACAAGCCCTGAGACCCGGTTATGGACAAGAAACCGGTCGATGGTCCAGTCCAAAACCCGTTTGCCTGCAAGGGGTTGCCATTGCTTGGGGCGGTCGCCGCCTGCGCGCGTGCCGCGTCCCGCCGCAACGATCAGACCGGTGATGTGTGTCGTTCCCTCAGACATGCAAACTGTCTAGATTCTAGATGCAGGTAGGGCAATGGCTTGTTTCTTTGCTTAAAAAATAGGCATCACTGAACTCGGGCCTATTTTTGCGTTCATCTTTGATTTACTGAGCTTGCGCCCCATTTGAGGGAAGGGCAAAAAGACCGCAAATGCTCAAGGATTAGGCAACTGACCATTTCTCTGGCACAGACCCAAATCGATACGCCTGTGTTTCTCGCGCCGTTAGCCGGGATCACGGATTTGCCGTTTCGCAATCTCGTATCGCGTTTCGGGGCAGGGTTGGTTGTATCGGAGATGGTGGCGAGCCAAGAGATGGTTCAAGCCAAACCCGGCGTGCGCGAGAAGGCGGAGCTAGGCTTTGACAGCGCGAATACGGCCGTTCAGCTCGCGGGGCGGGAGGCTTGCTGGATGGCAGAGGCCGCTCGCATGGTCGCGGCCAATGGCGCCCGCGTGATTGACATCAACATGGGGTGTCCGGCCAAGAAGGTGGTCAATGGCTACTCAGGCTCTGCGCTTTTGAAAGATCTCGACCATGCGCTGACGCTGATTGAAGCGGTCGTGGAAGCGACCGAGCTGCCCGTGACGCTGAAAACCCGGCTGGGCTGGGATGACGCTTTGCTAAATGCGCCGGAGCTCGCAAAGCGCGCCGAAGCTGCCGGGATCAAGATGATCACGATCCATGGTCGGACGCGATGCCAGTTCTACAAGGGGCACGCGGACTGGGCCGCAATCGCTGCAGTGAAAGACGCCGTTGAAATTCCGGTCATCGCCAATGGCGACATAACTGACAGCACAAAAGCACGTAAGGCGCTCTCCCTTTCTGGCGCTGATGGCGTGATGATTGGTCGGGGCGCACAGGGGCGTCCTTGGCTGCTGTCACAAGTGGCAGCGGAGCTCGCCGGAGAGGCCATTCCGCTTGCGCCAATCGGTGCGGCGCTCATAGATATGATCTGTGCCCACTATGAGGCAATGATTGCGTTCTACGGCGCGGATTTGGGGCTTCGCGTCGCGCGCAAGCATCTGGGCTGGTACATGGATGAGGCAGGCACCGCGGCACCATTGCGCCGCGAAGTGCTGACCTGCAAGACGCCCGCCAACACCCTGAAATTATTACCTCTTGCCTTGGTCGATACGCAGGTGGCCGCATGAGCGAGAGTTTTTTTGAAACCCTCTGGGGTTCGTTGCCGCTGCCTGGTCTTGTAATCGATGGCGACAACCAAATCACTCAGGTGAATACGGCGATGGAGACGTTTTTGAACCTCTCCTCCCGCGCGATGATTGGCAGACCGGTTTGGGACAAGTTGCATGTCAATGCGCCGCTGGACAATGCGATTACCCGCATACGTCGCGATGATGCGCCGCTCTTTGTCAATAACGTCGATGTCGGCTCGGGCGAGCGTCCCCCGGTTCAGTGCAACATTCAGTTCTCTACCATCATAGACCGGCCTGGCTATGTCCTGATGCTACTCAAGCCGCGCGAGATCGCTGACAAGATGGGTCAGGCTCTGCAGACTAAATCCGCAGCAAAATCCGCGATTGGCATGGCGGAGATGCTAGCGCATGAGATCAAGAACCCCCTGGCCGGGATCACGGGCGCAGCACAGCTTTTGTCAATGGGGCTGGAGCCCAAGGATCAAGAGCTGACCGATCTGATCGTGGCCGAGACCCGCCGCATCGTAAAACTCCTCGAACAGGTGGAGCAATTTGGCAATTTGCGCCCGCCGCAGCGCAAGCCTGTGAACTTGCACGACATTCTAGACCGTGTGCGCAAGTCTGCGGCTGTTGGTTTTGCCGCGCATATGCGGATCGACGAGGTCTATGATCCGTCTTTGCCGCCGACCTATGCCGATCCGGACCAATTGGTTCAGGTGTTCATGAACCTGGTCAAAAACGCCGCTCAGGCCCAGCCTTTGGGTGGCGTCATAAAGGTGAAAACCTTCTATGAGCAGTCCCTGCGTGTGCGCCGACCTGATGGCACGCGCGTCGCCGTCCCGCTCAATGTCGAGATCATTGATGACGGGCCAGGGCTACCGGACGATCTCGCAGGTGATATTTTCGAACCCTTTGTCTCAGGCCGCGAGAACGGCACAGGGTTAGGGCTCGCCCTCGTTTCAAAAATCATATCGGAGCATGACGGTTGGATCGTGGTTAAGTCCGCGCCGGGCAAAACCGTCTTTCGGATATCGCTCCCCGTTGCCCCCAAGGAGGGGGTATGAATGATTTGTGATCGGCCAAACGCCCTGAATTTGTTAGTGG
>JAPORH010000091.1 GCA_026710325.1 Litoreibacter sp.
AGGACAAAATCAGGCGATCTTGATGTCGGACGGAAGGCCACTTGGGGAATGTCGGTTCTATAGGCTTAAAAGAAAAACTTAAGGCAGTATCCCAACGAGGAGCCGAGGCAGTGTCTATCTTATCCAAAAAGGGCGCCCGTATTGCGTCCTTTATCTTAATTGCAGCAATCGTGGCCTCTTGCGGCCTGCCCCGTACGGGTCCAGGCAAGCGCGAGATTTTTGCAGGCTCCGTCCAGAAGCAAGGCGACGCCTTTGTGGTCGAGGTTAACAGCCGCGTCACACGCGCCACGGCGGTTCAACCAGTGCTTGGCTTCTCCGACGGTTTCTTGAACGCGGGCGTACTTGGCTCCGACGTGATCAACCCCGGCGATACGCTTGGGCTTTTGATTTATGAAAATGTCGATGACGGGCTGTTGGCGGCAGAGGGTGCTAACGCGACCCCGCTCGACGAAGTCCAGGTTGATGGCAACGGCTTCATCTTCGTTCCTTATGCAGGTCGCATCAAAGCCTCCGGCAACACGCCTGAAGCGCTGCGCCGCGTCATCACCAACAAACTCAACACCCAAACCCCCGACCCGCAGGTCATCGTGCGCCGCGTCGCAGGTGACGGCTCGACCGTATCGCTGGTCGGCGGTGTCGGCGCGCAAGGTATCTACGCCATCGAGCGGCCAACCCGCACCCTTTCCACCATGATCGCAGGTGCCGGTGGCATCTCGATCCCGCCAGAGGTTGCACAGATCAGCGTTATCCGCGGTGGCCATACGTCCCGCGTTTGGTTCGAAGACCTTTATTCCAACCCGAAATTCGACATCGCCTTGCGTGGCGGTGACCGTATTCTGGTTGAGCAAGACACCCGCGCTTTCACGGTGCTGGGTGCCACCGGCGCGCAAAGCCGGTTGGAATTTACCACACAAACAATCTCCGCGATCGAGGCAATTGCCCAGGTGGGCGGGTTGAACTCCAACCTCGCTGACCCGACCGGCGTATTTGTGTTCCGCAATGAACCTGATGAAATCGCCAATTCGGTCCTGAACCGCAAAGACCTGCAAGGCGACCAGCGCGTGGTCTATGTGCTTGATCTGACCGCGCCGACCGGCGTGTTCGAGGCGCGCGACTTCGTGATCCGCGACGGCGATACGATGTATGTCACCGAGGCACCATTCGTGACCTGGAACAAAACCATCTCGGCACTTACCGGTTCGCTGGCCTCCGCAAACGCTCTGGCGACAGCGGCAGAAGGCGGCAACTAACGTGACGACAGGGACGCAAGTCCCGCCAAGACCCGCGCCCGGCACCTCCCACCGGGCGCGGGTTTTCTATTTTAATTCCGGGTTTTTCACGCAAAAGCAGGTGCGTCGTATCCTTGATCTCGCCGGGTATGACCTGACCCTTGGCAAGCCCGGCCCTGACGATCAGATCGCCGTTTGGGGCAAAAGCCCAAAATCCGGCCGCGGGGAGAAGGTCGGGGACCTGAGAGGCGCGCAGCTGGTACATGTCGAGGACGCCTTTCTGCGCTCGATCAAAACGGGGCGCGCGGGGGAGCCGCCACTAGGTCTGACAATTGACCATCAGCGCCCCTATTTTGACAGCTCCGGCCCATCTGATCTGGAAACGCTTCTTGCAACTGAACCGCTCGACGACGCCGCATTCTTAAATCGCGCCCGTGCCGCAATGGAACGGCTGAACACTCGGCAGTTTTCAAAATACAACGATTTCGACTTTGATCTGCCTGACCCGGATCCGGGTTATGTACTGGTACTAGATCAAACGCGCGACGATGCGTCGATCACCTACGGTGGCGGATCGGTCGCCTCTTTCCGTGAGATGCTGGTCTTTGCCCAGCAAGACCATCCTGACGCGCGTATCCTGATCAAAAGCCATCCGGATACCGTCGCGGGTTTTCGCGAAGGACATTTCGGGCCAGAGCACCTGAACGAGCGGATGGAGCTTGTCACGGCCCCCTTCCCGCCACAGCAGCTGTTTGAAGGTGCGCGGGCCGTCTACACGGTCAGTTCAGGCATGGGGTTCAAAGCGATCATGGCAGGCCACAAGCCTATCGTGTTTGGACAGCCATTCTATGCGGGTTGGGGCCTGACCGAGGATCACCAGCCAATTGACCGCCGTCAACGTCGGCTTACCCGCGCGCAGCTCTTTGCCGGGGCGATGATGCTGTACCCGAAATGGTACGACCCCTATCGCGACGAGCTGTGCGAACTTGAGCAGGTGATCAACACGCTTGAAGCGCTGATGCGCAGCTACACGGAGGACCGCGCAGGCTATCGTGCAGTCAACATGAGCCGTTGGAAACACCCGCATATGACGGCCATTTTCGGCCAACACGCAGAGGTTTCGTTTGACACAGTGAGTGATGAGCGTCCTGTCTTGAGCTGGGCGAGCAAAGGTGACGCAAACGAAAGCACGGAGCGCGAAATACGCGTCGAGGACGGGTTTCTCCGCTCTCATGGGTTGGGGGCCGACCTGATCCCTCCGCTCTCTCTGGTGACCGACCGGCAAGGCATTTACTACGACCCCGCCGCCCCGAGCGATCTGGAAGACCTGATCAATGACAGCCCTGCCCTGCCCAGTTATGCTGTCGAGCGCGCAGCAAAGCTGAGACGCAAGATCGTCAAACACGGGCTCAGCAAATACAACCTGGCCGGCGGCGAGATCGATTTTGACGCGGGCGGCCGGGAGGTCATTCTCGTTCCCGGACAAGTTGAAGATGACGCCTCAATCATACATGGCACAGGCGCTATCGCGACAAACAGCGCATTGGTGAATGCCGTTCGCAAAGACTATCCAGAGGCCTTTATCGTCTTCAAGCCGCATCCCGACGTGGAGGCGAGGTTGCGCGCGGGCGCCGAACCGCAGGCTGATTTGATCTTGCGCGACACGTCCGCCGCGCAGGCTTTAGAGCTGGCGGACAGGGTCTCGACCATGACATCGCTTTTGGGATTTGAAGCGCTTCTGCGCGGCGTGCCCGTGACATGTTACGGCGTGCCGTTCTATGCCGGATGGGGCCTGACCGAGGACAGGATGGAACCGCCTACGCGCAGGCACGCCCGCCCCAGCATTGACCAACTCACCCATGCCGCTTTGATAGACTACCCGCGCTATTTTGATCCCAAGACAGGCCAAGCTTGCCCGGCGGAGGTCGGCGTCGACCGGCTGATCAGCGGGGATGTCCCGAAGCCCGCCCGTAACAATAGGCTGCTGTCAAAGCTGCAATCGGCCTTTGCCCGCTTCGCGCCGCTTTGGCGAGGTTAGCGCGCGCTCGTCTTCAGAAACTCAAGCCGCCCATCTGGCAGGATCATAGCCGCTGACAAGACCCCGGTTTCCCATGCGCCAGTGTCGATCGCGATGCGGCCGTCTTTCTCGCCAGCTTCCTCCACACGGCTATGACCATGGACAATCCATTGCCCATCGGTCCGCGCCACAGTCAGAAACTCCGGATGGCCCCATGTCAAAACCCGCGCACTTTGGGCGTCCATAGCACGGCGCGGATCGGCTGCGGCATGCACGACGTGAACATTGCCGCTGACCATATGCGTTGGTCGCGCACGCAGCCATTCGATGCGCTTTGGCCGCAGGGCCCCTTTGAGAAACTCCGCCACGGCATCGGCATTGTCTGGCGTCAGACCAGCCTCACCAAGTTTGACGTCATAGCTTGCAAAAGTCGCTGCCGCCCCTTCCTTGGCCCAACGGGCGCAGCGCGCAGCGGGCGTGTCCAGAAAGTCGAGCAGCATTTGTTCGTGATTGCCTAGAAGGCAGACGACATTTTCGGGAAACTCGGTCGAGAGTTCCCTCAGCCGTTCCACCACACGCGCGCTATCGGGCCCGTGGTCAATCAAATTGCCGGTGAAGACGAGCTTCGGGCCCTTTAAGCCGTTCTCGCCGATCGCGGCATCAATCTTTTCGAGCAGCTTTTCCAACAGATCCGCGCAGCCGTGGATATCACCGACAACGAAAAGCGGTTGTTCTGGCGACGGCCTATCGCTCTCGCCTAGGTTGCTTTCGCCGGCTTCGGCCCCCTTGCCACCGATTAACGTGTTGAAAAACTTCATACCCTCTGCCTTACATCGTCACACGGCCCCTCTCCTTCAATGAGCGCAATTCGGCGGTGCAATTCAAGTAAAACCGTCATAAAACGCGCTTGAATGATAAAGAGGACCGCCAGCATGGCAAAATGCGCACTGATCACAGGCTCTGCCGGATTTATCGGCTATCACTTGAGCAAAGCCCTGCTTGAGCATGGCTATAAGGTCGTGGGGCTGGATGGGTTTTCCGACTATTACGATGTTGCCCTGAAACGAAGGCGCCATGAGATGCTGAGCCAATCGGAGGGGTTTGTCCCTGTTGAGGGGCTTTTGGAAGCTGACGGGCTGATGATGGAGCTGTTTGTCAAGCACACACCAGACGTTGTCGTGCATTTGGCAGGCCAAGCTGGCGTGCGTTGGTCGATTGAAAATCCACGCGCCTATGTCGATGCAAACTTAGTTGGCAGCTTCAACATTCTCGAAGCCGCCCGGGCGCATAGGCCTGCACATTTGCTTATGGCTTCGACCTCCTCCGCCTACGGGGCGAACACGCAAATGCCTTATCGAGAGACAGACAAAGCCGACGCACAAGTTAGTTTCTACGCGGCGACCAAAAAGGCCAATGAATCCATGGCCCATAGCTACGCGCATCTTTACGACATCCCGACCACCATGTTCCGCTTCTTTACCGTTTATGGGCCCTGGGGTCGGCCCGATATGGCGCCATATCTGTTCACCTCAGCGATCCTCGAGGGGCGGCCGATCAAGGTCTTCAATCACGGCAATATGCAGCGCGACTTCACCTATGTGACGGACCTGGTCGAAGGGATCAGGCTGTTGATTGATGCGGCCCCCGAACGGCCTGAAACTGCGGAGGCGATGGAACCCGGCGACAGCTTGTCGCCCGTGGCCCCTTGGCGCATTGTCAACATCGGCAATGGCGCACCGGTCAAGCTGATGGAATTTATCGAAGCCATCGAAGCCGCTACGGGCATTGAGGCAGACAAGAATTTCATGGACATGCAGCCCGGCGACGTGCCTGCCACATGGGCCGACACCACACTATTAAAAAGGCTAACGGGGTATGAGCCGTCTATGTCCGTCGAGGATGGGATGAAGGAGTTCGTCGCCTGGTACCGCGACTATTACGGTGCATGAGCAGCACGCCAGACCTGCAGAAGGTCGGGGCCAACTTGCTCCACACGATCCAAGGCAAAGCCAGCGGCCTCTGACAATTGATCAAGACCCAGCGGCGCGGTGGCGGCGAGCCCGTCGCCGCCCAGAACCATCCCGGCATTAAAGACAACCAACTCGTCCACGCATTCTGCTTTGATGAGCGAGGCTGCGAGCCCTCCGCCGCCTTCGCAGAACACTCGGGTGAGGCCCTCAGCGGCCAGCATGTTAAGCGCTTGGCCTATGCCGATTGTCTTTCCTTCGACCTGCAATAGCTTGGCCCCTGCGCCCGTCCAAGCAGTACGCGCGCTTTCAGATGCGCTTTGGCTATGAATGAGCCACACCGGGACGTCGCGCGCGGATTCAAAAAGCGGACCTTCCCTTGGTAGGTCGAGGTTGTTGCTCAAAACAACACGGACAGGCTGACGATCAACGCCCAAACCGCGCACCGTAAGAGACGGCAGATCTGCACGGGCGGTCCCTGCGCCCACCATCACTGCGTCATGGGATGCGCGCATCGCGTGAACGCGGCGACGTGCGGCAGGACCTGTGATCCATTGGCTTTGGCCCGTGGAGGTCGCAATGCGGCCGTCCAGGCTTTGCGCGAGTTTCAGCGTCACGAAGGGCCGGTTTTGGGTGATGCGGTTTAGAAATCCGGTGTGGTCGCGTTTGGCCTCAGGCTCCAAGACACCGGTCGTCACTTCAATTCCCGCGTCCCTCATCCGTTGCAAGCCGCGCCCGGCCACACGCGGGTCGGGATCACCGCATGCGACGACAACACGGGCCACGCCAGCTTCGATCAACGCGTCGCAACAAGGTGGCGTTTTTCCTGTATGGGCGCAGGGTTCCAATGTGACGTATGCCGTTGCGCCGCAGGCAGCTTCACCCACTTGATCTAGCGCATGCCGTTCGGCGTGGGGTCTGCCCCCATCTTGGGTCCATCCGCGCGCCAAAACGCGCCCGTCTTTCACCAACACGCAGCCGACAGCGGGGTTCGGCCAAACACGCCCCTGCCCGCGCCGCCCGAGCGACAGCGCAAGCGTCATCCAGCGGGCATCGACCTCTGCCGATGCACTCCCCATGGTCTTACTCGTCTTTGGGCGCAGGTGGGCGCAGCTCGGAGACAAAGTCTTCGAAATCGTCAGCGGCCTGGAAGTTTTTATAGACCGAGGCGAAACGCACATAAGCGACAGTGTCGATCCGCGCCAAAGCTTCCATCACGATCTCGCCGATCGACGTGGAGGGAATATCTGTTTCGCCCATACTCTCCAATCGGCGCACAATACCTGAGATCATCTGGTCGATCCGCTCTGGTTCAATGGGACGTTTTTGCATGGAGATGCGGATCGAGCGTTCAAGCTTGTCGCGGTCGAAGTCTTCGCGCTTGCCGGAGGTTTTGATAACAATCAGATCGCGCAGTTGCACGCGTTCATAAGTGGTAAAACGCCCCCCACATGCCGGGCAAAACCGCCTGCGCCGGATGGCCACATGGTCTTCCGCCGGGCGAGAATCTTTCACTTGAGTATCTACATTACCGCAGAACGGACACCGCATTCTGACTTCCCCTTCATCTGCCTCTGGGTGTTTGCCCCCAGTTATCCACAGCCACTATAGGGGCGCAACCACAGTTTGGGTAGAGGGGAAATTAACCCCCAAGATGAGCCGCAACCTGACGGGTATGGGGGCGGTCGCGATGCTCAAACAGGTAAATGCCCTGCCATGTCCCAAGCGCTATTTGACCATTCATTAAGGGAATTGAGAGCGAAACCGGCATCATCGCAGCTTTGATATGCGCGGGCATATCGTCCGGTCCCTCATAGGTATGAGTGAGGTAGGACATGGAAGGGTCGGTGGTGGGCGGGACGAGCCGCGCGAAATAATTTCGCAAATCCGTCTGTACTTCCGGGTCCGCGTTTTCCTGAATAAGCAGCGAGCAGGATGTGTGGCGCACAAAGAGGGTCAGAAGCCCGTCGCCTTGCCCCAGCCCTTCGGCCCAACGCCGGACATCTCGCGTGAACTCATAAAGCCCCTGTCCCGCCGTTTCTATCGTGAAGATCATCGTCAATTGGCCGGGCACTCTGTGGTCCAACTCCGGGCCTCAAAATCCCAACACTGGCCTGCACCTGATTTGAACTGCCCAAAAAGATCGATCCGCGCCGAAACGGTGCCAGCGTCGCAACGCAGATGCGCCAGCTCTTCATCGCCCTTTGTGACGATCACGCCGCCTTCTTGCTGGGCCCCTTCCAGCAATCGGTCAAAGGAGCTGTAGACCGTGTATCCATAGCTGTCGTTGGTGAAGGTCACACGTTCGTTCAGGTAGCGGCCGATCCCGTTCCAGGGGCGGTAATCGAAGCTTGTGATCAGTTCGAAAAGCTCGAGTTCGGGATCTTTGCCTGGCACGCCGAAGCGGTAAATGGCCGCCTCCTCAGTAGAGCACATGCGCAGTGTTTTCTTGCCGCCGGAGATCGAGCAGTCAAACACCTCCCACTCTCCAACCCCGCAGGAAAATGCGGGGCTCGCCATGCACACAATCGCAAGTGCGAACGCCCTCATCCTTCCACCAGCGCTTTGAGGTTGCTGAGGCCACGCTCATAATCCGCACCGACCCAATCATCCATCATCAGCCCCATCCAACGCCCAATGGGCCCGGCGCCCATATCGGCCGTTAGCCCCCATGTTACGGTGGTTATGCCACCCTCTTCGACCAGTTTGTAATCAGCAATAGCGGTGCCCATATCGCCGAAGTCGAGCGCGTTTTTCACGCTTTCATTCGGCACGCTTTCGATGACCTCCATTGAACCGTTGCCTACTTGAGGATGCTCAGAGGCCCATGACATCTTGGCACCGACCCCCTCTGAAATGTGGCTGTAGGTGGTTTGTACATTGGGGTCGATCCCCAGCTAGGGCGACCAGGCTTCGTTCGCTTTAAGACTGTTGATATGCGGGAAAATTTGGTCGGCTGGTGCCGCGATCGCCGCTTGCCGCTCCACCGTAACCTCGCGCGGCAGCAACATGCCGATTGCAACAAATGCGACGATGACGACGGCCACTGAACCCAATATCCACTTGATAACACGCATGAAATCTCTCCTCCCGTAGGTTTCAACGTATCATACTAAAAAGGGTATCAGAGATTTGCAGTTTTCCAAAGCAGCTGTGCCGCGCAGATCAGTTAAATGAAGAGCCGGTCACCTTGCTCGTCTATCACCTGCTTTGCTTTCGCAATTGCGGCCTCGGCAGCGGCCTCGTGACTATCGAGCACATCTGCGCGCACCAAATTGTGGGTCTGCACCGCATCACCTTCGCCCTTTTCGATCAAGGCACAAAGCCTTAATCTCTGGCCTTCTCGCATCGGGCTTGGCGTGATTTTAAACCCTTTGTGTTCGACAGATTGAGGCTCGGACGCCTTGTCTTTCGAACCGCCGAAAAGCTTGGAGAAAAGTGACACTGTAAGCTCCGACCACTGCCCCGAATAAATCCGGGGCAGCTAAACCACGTTTACTGATCGAGGAAGCTACGCAGCTTCCGGGACCGGCTTGGGTGCTTGAGCTTGCGCAGCGCCTTGGCCTCGATCTGGCGGATACGTTCGCGCGTCACGGAGAACTGCTGACCAACCTCTTCAAGGGTGTGGTCGGTGTTCATGCCGATGCCGAAACGCATGCGCAGCACGCGCTCTTCCCGCGGGGTGAGAGAAGCCAACACACGCGTCGTCGTCTCTTTCAGGTTTTCCTGGATGGCAGAATCGAGTGGCAAAACGGCGTTTTTGTCCTCGATGAAATCGCCGAGTTGAGAATCTTCCTCGTCACCAATTGGCGTCTCAAGGGAAATCGGCTCTTTGGCGATTTTCATCACCTTGCGCACTTTCTCCAAAGGCATTTGAAGCTTCTCAGCCAATTCTTCTGGCGTCGGCTCCCGGCCAATCTCGTGCAGCATTTGCCGGCCGGTGCGGACCAGCTTGTTGATCGTCTCGATCATATGGACCGGAATACGGATCGTGCGCGCCTGATCCGCGATAGAGCGGGTGATGGCCTGACGGATCCACCAGGTTGCATAGGTGGAGAATTTGTAACCGCGGCGATATTCGAACTTATCAACCGCCTTCATCAGACCGATGTTACCTTCCTGAATAAGATCAAGGAATTGCAGGCCACGGTTGGTGTATTTCTTGGCGATGGAAATCACGAGGCGCAGGTTCGCTTCGACCATTTCCTTCTTAGCCTGACGGGCTTCTTTTTCACCCTTCTGAACCTGGGCGACGATGCGGCGGAACTCCGTAATATCGACGCCGACATATTGGCCGACTTGCGCCATCTCAGCGCGCAGGTCTTCAACCTTCTCGCGTGACTTCTCGATCAGCGCGACCCAGCCACGGCCAGTTTTCTCGGCGATCCGGTCAACCCAGCCGGGATCAAGCTCGTAGCCGCGATACTCGTCGATAAATTCGCGACGGTTGATGCGGGCTTGGTCGGCCAGCTTCACCATCGAGCTGTCGATGGACATGATGCGACGGTTGATACCGTAGAGCTGGTCGATCAGCGCTTCAATCCGGTTATTATGCAGGTGGAGCGAGTTCACCAGATCGACGATTTCCTGGCGCAGCTCTTGATACGCAGTCTCTTCTTTCTTGGAGAACGTGTCGTCATGGTTGATCGCGGCCGAGATGCGCAGGTCCTGCATCTCGGCCAGCTTTTCATAATCATGTGCAATCGTGTCGAGCGTCTCAAGCACGCGCGGTTTCAGAGCTGCTTCCATCGCGGCGAGCGACAGATTTGCTTGATCGTCCTCATCATCCTCATCATCGTCGGAGGTGATTGGGTTTCCGTCGGCATCAAGCTCTTGCGTTTCTTCCTTGGCTTCCGGCTTTTCGGCACCGGGGGCAGCAACGACGTTTTCTTCTTCGCCGTCCTCGTCCATCTGGTTGCCGAACGTGGTCTCGAGATCGATCACATCGCGCAGCAAAATGTCCTCGGCCAGAAGTTCGTCGCGCCAGATCGTGATCGCCTGGAAGGTCAGCGGGCTTTCGCAAAGCCCTTCAATCATCGTTTTGCGGCCAGCCTCGATCCGTTTGGCGATCGCAATTTCGCCCTCACGGCTCAGCAGCTCGACCGAGCCCATTTCGCGCAGATACATGCGAACAGGATCATCTGTCCGATCCAGCGTTTCGGTCGTCGATGTGGCGACAACCACGTCTTTGGCCTGGGATGTGGTCGCAAGCTCTTTCGAGCCGCCCTCTTCCTCAGCCTCTTCTTCTTCGATGATGTTGATGCCCATCTCGGAGAGCATCGACATCACGTCTTCGATTTGCTCGGAGGCGACCTGATCAGGTGGAAGCACCTGGTTCAACTGGTCGTAGGTGATGTAGCCGCGCTGGCGCGCCTCAGCGATCATCTTCTTGACCGCGGCTTGGCTCATATCGAGGCCGGCGGCGGTGTCTTCACGTTCCTGTTTCTGATCGTCTGTGTCTTTGGGGGCCATGAAATGCTCCTGCTAACGCGGCGTGGCTACGGAACGCCAAATGGAAGTAGTGTGATTCGACACCGAATCAATATCGTGATTCGTAATGATTCGCACGCCGGTTTGAATTTCTCGTTTACTTTCTTTTTTTGACCCAGGCCTCACCGTCGATTAGGCTCTGTAGATAACTCGACATAGCGCTGCGATCTTCGCTGTCACCCTCGTCGTCTTTCATACCTTTACGGTTCGCGGCGTCGCGTGCTTCAGCCGCTTGGCCGACCCTCCAGGTCAGCCCTTCATCGGCCACGCCTGCAAGGTCTTCGACCGCTTCTTCTACCTCTCTTTGAACGCCACGGCGGGCCTCTAGTTTGGCCAGTTCTTCCGCCAGGGTCATACGTGTCAATTCTTCGGCAGCGCCTTGCCGTACCGCAGGCGCTATCTGCACATGGCTAAGGGAGTAAAGCTTTTCAAGGGGTTCGGGGCCCAACTCAGCTTCTAAAATTTTAGATAAGATCTCGCGGTCTTGCTCTTCGTCATGCCGCAAGAGCGCCGCAAGGATCCCACGATGATCAGCCCCATGTAGCTCCAGTGTCTCCAAATCTGCGAGAAACTCACCAATGAGCCTTGGATGCGAAACAAGGATGGCAAGGATCACAGCCTCGCGCACACGCTCTTCCACATCTGTCGATTGCGCAAGCAGGGAGTTCTTGGTCGACGGCACCGCAACACCTTTCGAGGCATATCCGAGGCGCCCACCACTGTTGCCCTTCTGCCACCCTTTGGCCTCCCGCGTGGGGCGTTGCGCGGCGAAAAGCTCCGACCGCAGATGCTTGATTTCGGCGGCGTAATGATTGCGCAGCCCAGAATCAGAAATCTTGCTAAGCGCGGCCCGTAGTGATTGATCAAGCGCGGCCTTGCGCTCAGGGCTGTCGAGCTGTTTGCCTTCGGTCTCCCGCTGCCACAGCAGATGAACAAGTGGTTTGGCGTTTTCCAAAAGCTTCCGCATGGCGCCTGCGCCTTGGGCTTTGAGCAGATCATCGGGGTCTTGCCCTTCAGGGAGGACGCAAAAGCGCAGCGACTGGCCCGGGCCAATCAGCGGCAAAGCAAGATCAATGAGCCGCATCGCGGCGCGCTGCCCGGCGGTATCACCATCAAGCGTGATGATGGGTTCTGGCGCGATGCGCCAAAGCAGCTGCAACTGGTTCTCGGTGATCGCCGTCCCCAATGGCGCGACGGTGGCGTTGAAACCGGCCTCGGCCAAGGCGATCACGTCCATATAGCCTTCGGCCACGATCAGCGTATGCCCTTTGCCGGAGGCCTCCCGCGCGGGGCCGTGATTGTAAAGCGAGCGGCCTTTGTCAAAGAGCTCAGTTTCAGGCGAGTTCAAATATTTCGCATTGTCATCCGGGTCCATGGCCCGGCCCCCAAACGCAATGCAACGCCCGCGCGCGTCGCGGATCGGGAAAATAATCCGGTTGCGGAAGGTGTCATAGGGCTTCTTGCCCTTGGTCGAGGCTTTGGCAAGGCCAGCATCTAGGATCAAGTCTTCCTTCACGCCCTTGGCCGAAAGATGATCCCATAGGTTCTGCCAACCATCCGGGGCAAAGCCTATCTCCCACGTCGCCTGCGCCTCCTCGCTCAAGCCCCGTCCGGCCAAATAATCACGCGCAGCCATGCCTGCACCAGTCTTGAGCTGCAGCTTAAAAAATTGCGCGGCCTGATCCATCACAGCGGCAAGTTCGGCGCGGCGGTCTTGTTTCTCCTGTGCTTTCGGGTCGCGGGCGGGCATGGTCATCCCCGCCTCCCGCGCCATGATTTCCACGGCTTCCATAAAGGACACGTTCTCCGTCTCCTTGATGAAATTCAGCGCATCGCCTTTCGCGTGGCAGCCGAAGCAGTAGTAATAGCCTTTCTTGTCATCGACGTGGAAAGACGCGGTCTTCTCTTGGTGAAACGGGCATGGCGCCCAAAGATCGCCCTTGCCCGGCTGCGACTTGCGCTGATCCCAGATCACCTTCCGCCCGACCACCTGCGCAATCGAGGTGCGGCTTTTCAATTCGTCCAGAAATCCGGGTGGCAGGCTCATACCAACCTATATCGGATTGAGCGTGAGAAGAGTCTAGAGGGCAGCGCGCGATGCGACCCCTTTCATCGCAACACTGAGCTCATGGACTAGCGTTTTCGCCATGGATCGGAAGACCATCAAGTCGTAGCCGTCGGAGCGCGCGATAATCACCGCACTCATGTGGCCGATAAGCGAGCGCGCTGCGTCCCCCTCATCCATACGGCCGAAATCAAGCGGGCAAAGTCTCGCAAGCACCTCTGCCGCGCCCTCCCCTTCAAGTGCGACAACAGCCCAAGCGTCCGACTGATCGGTGGTCGCGGCATTCAGTTTCGGCAGTTCAGCATCCAGCACGAAAAACTGGTCTTTGCCGCTCCAGACGACTTCCCCTTTTGCGCCTTTCAGTGCACGCCCAGGATCGGGCAATCCTGCGCCAACGGCGCTTTTTACAACCGAAGACACCGCCTCGTGCTGCCCCTTTAAAGGCGCAACCGATGTGATGTGCGCGACCGCCAGCTCCCGCAATGTCAAAGCCCCGTAAGCGACCGGCAACAGTCCCGCGCAAGGTGTTTTCGCTGTGAGTTCAACCACGGGCCCGCTCCCCTCGTTTGTCCATGAAGACCGGATCGGTGACGACAACGAATGTATCGACACCCCGCATGTGATCTACGAGCCGCAAGGTCTCCCCATGCCGCGCGCGTCCATTTTTAAGAAACGCCAGCCCGAGGTTGCCCAGCTCTGGAGAGTGTCCAACCGATGTGCTGTAGCCCTGCGCGTTGACGCGGGTCTTGTCGTCGTCGGGGCCAAACAGAAACGCCCCCGCCGTCATGTTCTTGCGCTCACCCACAGGTTGCAGGCCGACCAGCTGTTCGCGCGCATCTCCAACAAGCCCGGGACGCGCTGCGGCTGTCTTGCCGATGCAGTCTTTCTTGGATGAAATCATCCGCTCCATGCCAATGTCGAAAGCCGTCACACGGCCATGAATTTCGGCATGGGTGATGAAACCCTTCTCGATCCTGAGCACGTTTAGAGCTTCCATCCCGTAAGCCCCGCCCCCAATTGGCTCGGCAGCTTTGAGAAGCGTATCAAACAAGCTCGCACCATAGCGCGCAGGTACCGCGATTTCATAAGCATGCTCGCCCGAGAAGGAGATACGGAAGAGCCGTCCTTTGATACCGCCAACCGAAATCTCACCACAGCCCATGAAGGGGAAGCTGTCATTGTCGATGGCTGTGTCCAGAAGTCCGTTCAAAAGCTCCCGCGACTTAGGACCGGCGACCGCAAACTGCGCCCATTGCTCGGTGGTGGAGATCAGCTGCACATCCAGCTCAGGCCGCAGGCACTGACGCACAAACTCCAGATGGCGCATCACCTGACCGGCGGCAGCTGTGGTGGTCGTCATCACAAAATGATGCTCCCCAAGCCGCGCGGTAGTCCCGTCATCCATGACATGGCCATCCTCGCGCAGCATCAACCCGTAGCGGACGCGGCCAACCTTCAGGGTGGAGAAGGTACTGGTATAGACAAAATCCAAAAATGCAGCTGCATCAGGGCCTTGGATATCGATCTTACCAAGGGTTGAAACGTCGCAGATGCCGACACTGGAACGGACCATCTTGACCTCCCGGTCACAAGCCTCCTGCCAAGTTGTCTCGCCTTCTTTCGGGAAATAGGACGGACGGTACCACATACCGGCCTCAATCATCGGCGCATCCATCTTACGCGATTGTGCGTCTGAGGTCGTAAAGCGTTGCGGGGCGAAACCGTCATCCTGCCCACCTGCGCCCATAGCCGCGATGCTTACCGGCGTGTAGGGCGGGCGGAACGTGGTCGTGCCGGTTTCCGGGATGGCACGCCCAGTCGCATCTGCAAGGATCGCGAAGGCACCCACATTGGAGTTCTTTCCCTGATCCGGCGCCATGCCTTGCGTCGTATAGCGCTTCATATGCTCGACGGAGGACATATTCTCCTGCGCGGCCAGCTTCACGTCCTTTACACTCACGTCGTTTTGGAAATCGAGCCAGGCACGGCCTTTGCCTTCAACTGCCCAGAACGGTGTGATCTTGTACGTCCCGTCTTCCGCTTCCGGTAAGCGCGGCGCGCGCGGAGATGCCCAGCGATTTCAGCACGTCTTTCGCGCTGCCGATCCCGGATTGCAGACAGGCCTTGGTCGAGAAATGGCCTTTGGCGGCGCCCGCCACCTCCATGCCGGGGATCATCCCATGCCTAGGCACAAATCCCACAATGTTTTCATCCCATTGCGGGCGCCCGTTCATGTGACAGGTCAGGTGAACCGTCGGGTTCCAGCCACCAGAGACGGCCACACAATCCGCCATAACATCCCCGCGCCCAGTGATTGTCACCGCTTCAACTGCTTTGCGGCCTTTCACGTTCGTAATTTGAGCCCCTTTGTAGATCGGGAAATCGCCGTCGATTTCAGCCTCTTCGCGCGTGTCGACATAAGCCGCTATGCGCACACCCGCTGCATCCAAGTCACGCGCCGTGCGGAAGGCGTCGTCATTATTGCCAAAGATCGCAACCCGTTTGCCCGGAGCCACGCCAAAGCGGTTCACGTAGCCGCGCACAGCGCTTGCCATCATTACCCCCGGGCGGTCGTTGTTTCGGAACGCAATCGGGCGCTCCATTGCACCCGCCGCGTAGACGCAGCCTTTTGCCACGATCCGCCAGAAGCATTCCAGTGGCGCTCCTTGTGGGTCTGTCACGTGGTGCGCGACGCGCTCGAGCGCACCATAGGTTCCACCATCATAAGCGCCAGTCACAGTCGTGCGCCTCATCAGGCGGACGTTTTCCATCGCGGATAGCTCAACGATTTTGTCGGCCGCCCAGTCTGCGCCGGGCTTGCCGCCTATCTGATGCGTCTCCGAATTGAGCCGTCCGCCAAAGCGGAAGTCTTCTTCGCAGAGGATCACCTCCGCCCCGGCTTTGGCCGCTGTTAGCGCGGCCATGATGCCAGCGGGCCCAGACCCAATCACCAGCACATCACAGAACGCGAAGGCCTTCTCGTAACTGTCCGAATTTCTTTGCATAGACAGCTTTCCAAGACCTGCCGCGCGGCGAATGACCGGCTCGTAGAGCTTTTCCCAAAACGCCTTGGGCCACATGAAGGTCTTGTAGTAGAAACCAGCTCCCAAAAACGGCGAGAGTAGGTCATTCAGCTCCAACAAATCCCAATCGAGCGAGCCCCAGTAGTTTTGCGGCCGCGCGTCGATGCCGGAATGAACCTCCTGCTGAGTGAGCCGCACATTGGGCGTGATCTGGTCGCCCTGATGCAGCTCGACCAGACCGTTGGGCTCTTGCGACCCGTCAGACATGATCCCGCGCGGGCGATGGTATTTGAAGGAACGCGCAACCAGCTTGACCCGGTTGGCCAACAGAGCGGAGGCGAGCGTGTCGCCCTCGCAGCCCTGATACTCAGTGCCGTTGAACTTGAACGTGATGCGCTTGTCGCGGTTGATCTGTCCGCCTGTCTCGAGCCTCATGACGCAACCTCCGACGCAAGCGTTACGCCGAGGACTTCATGCGTCGTCACGTTACGCTCGACCACCAGCCATGCGCCGCACCCGGCCTCATGGCACCACAGCTCTTTGGTCACGCCCGCCGGATTTTCGCGGATATGCAGGTAGCGATGCATGCCTTCCGCATCACCCTCTTCGGGCCGGTTCAGATAGTCATCCGAGCCGGTATAGTAAAATTCCCGCCGGTCCCGTTCGCCGCAGATGGGGCATGTGATACGCATCTCCCCTCCCCCTTAATGCAGATTGTGTTGAGAGCCGGTGCCCTCTTCATCCATCAGGCCCTCGCCCGTGCGGAAGCGCTCGAAAGTGTGGCGTTGCGCAACCTCGTGGTGGCGGTCTTCCGCCATCAGATGTGCCATGCACCAGCCGGAAGCTGGTACTGCTTTGAAGCCACCGTAGCACCAGCCGCAATCCATATAGAGCCCGTCCACATCGGTCCTGTCGATGACGAAGGAGCCGTCCGGCGTCATATCCATGATCCCGCCCCAACTGCGTAGCACTCGCGCCTTTCCGATCGCAGGCATCAACGTCATGCCCGCCTCCATCACATGCTCCATCATCGGAAGGTTGCCGCGTTGTGCGTAGGAGGCGTAGAAATCCAGATCGCCACCAAAGACCAGCCCGCCCTTGTCCGACTGGCTGATGTAGAAATGGCCCATGCCGTAGCTGATTACATGGTCAATCGCGGGCTTGAGCCCCTCCGAGACGAAAGCTTGAAGCACATGACTTTCGATCGGCACCTCAACCCCTGCCATCGCCGCCACCTGGGAGGAGCGCCCGGCCGTCACGATCCCGACCTTCTTGGCCCGAATTGGCCCGCGGGAAGTTTGCACGCCCTGGACCACCCCGCCTTTGACATCAATGCCCGTCACCTCGCAATTTTGGATCAGATCGACGCCCAATTGATCTGCACCACGCGCGTATCCCCAAGCCACCGCGTCATGCCGGGCGGAGCCGCCACGGCCATGCATCAGCCCGCCATAAATCGGGAAACGGGTATTGTCGAAATCGAGGTAAGGGATTTCCGCGCGGACCTGTTCGGGCGTCCACAGCTCGGCGTCGTCGCCCTGGTTGATCATCGCGTTGCCGCGCCGTGCGAAAGCGTCGCGCTGCCCGTCCGAGTGGCACAGCATGATGACCCCGCGCTGCGACATCATTACGTTGTAGTTCAGCTCCTGCTCCAACCCTTCCCAAAGCTTGAGAGAGTGGGAGTAGAATTCGGAGTTCCCGGGTAGGAAGTAGTTGGCCCGCACAATCGTGGTGTTGCGCCCGATATTGCCCGAACCGATATAGCCTTTCTCCAGAACAGCAATGTTCGTGAGCCCATGGTTCTTGGCCAAGTAATAGGCGGTCGACAGACCGTGCCCTCCGCCGCCAATAATGATGATTTCATATTCCGACTTCGGCTCGGGGCTACGCCAGACCGGGCCCCAGCCTTTGTTGCCTGTCAGCCCCTCTTTCAGGATGCGGAATGCGTTATACATGCTGGCTCATCCTCCTCAGCGCGAGAAGAACTGAACCACTCTAAAGATCAGAATTCAATGAGCGCAGCAGACAAAATAGCGCCCGTTTGCGTCAAAAGAAAACGGCGACCAAAGGCCGCCGCATATCGCTTATCAATTCGCGAAAAATCTAGTTCGTCACAGAGGGCGCAGATGCAGTAGGATCGCCATCACCATAGTCGTCGATATCGGGATAGCTACTCTGGGCCCCAGGGAAACTGCTATTTCGCAAATTCAGATGAAACCGGGGGCGCGTTACAAAGGTATTCCGGTGCACCTTGTCTCTAATTCCCACCCTGAAGATGGGCTGATACAGAACCGCTGTCTCAACCACGACCACCCCGTCTCTGTTGCTCATCATAGGAAGCCAAGATGAGTCTCGATCAAGGTCTTCCTGCGTCAAAGGTGTCATCCCATCCGGTCCGTAGGACCAGATCAGTTTAAATGGCGTGGTGGCCGGATTCGCGTCACTGTAGTCAATAAAAGACACACGCATACGCGGGCGTGCATTACTAGGAATCATGTAGTCCAGCATGTCGCGCATATTGTCGATAAAAGCGTTATCCACTGAATTTTGTCGCGAGAACACGTCGCTCACCGCGTAGCTAGCTTTCATGATAAGTGTCTTTTGTCGGTACGCGTCAAACCAAACAAACATGGCGCAGTAGAAGCCCGCGAGCAGTGGCAGGATAATCGCCGATTCCACTGTGACTGTGCCGTCCTCACGCTTGAACGCGTGGCGCAGGTTGTCCTGCAGATAAGCGATCTTGCTTTTGATCATGCGCATTAGCTTGGCTCCTGTGCAAAGATTGAGCTGGCGACGAGCTGCAGGTTACCGGCGGGATCCGTCTTCAGCATCGCGCCGAGCGCGAGCTTGGGATAAAGCGGGTCGATTACGTAGCAAGCACGAATGAACATCAGATCGCTATCCGCACCGTTAACGAAATCTGTTACCGGAATGGCTGGCTGACTTTTGTCGATACAAGTCGCTCTTACAGGTGGCAAAGAAAACGTGGTCCTATCGATTACCTGCATTTCGAGCAGTAGGTTACCCTGGCAGTCTTTCAGCAGCCCGGCGTAATTGCAGACACGGTCGCGAATTTCATCCCGGGTAAAAGTCGTTGCCGTCCCAAGACGGACATCGCGCATCGCTTTGTCCAACCCATGTTCCAGCATCGTCAGCCGCATCGTGGCCATGCCCAGTTCGAAGCTGGATACAAATATGAGCAAGAACACCCATACGACGATCGCGAACTCGACCGAGGCTGTACCAGCCTCGCACATGATCTTCTTCCACCAAGATGCTCGAAGTAATTTGAACTTGCTCAACATGTCCCGGCCTTAGTTGGTCAGCTTCAGGCGCTGGATTGTGCCAGCAATCTTGCCGAAGGCTTCCTCCAGCCCTTCGCCTTCGACGCGGAAGAAGTTGTTCGCCGTGCTGGCACATTGTTCCAGTATGCCCGCTGAGTGATTGGAGACCTCAAAGCCAACAGTGAAGATAATCACGTCTTCATCCTTGGCCGCATCACAGGCTGCCAACATGCGCGCGTCCTTTTGGCTTCCACTGACCGTATCATAGGCGTCGTTCACAAAGTCCCAGTAGTGCGACGCGTTCCATGCTTCAGCGTAATGGAAATAGTAGGCAAGGTACTTAATCCGACATTCCCCAAGTGGCCTTCCGTCCGACATCAAGATCGCCTGATTTTGTCCT